>CAZYUT010000016.1:0-26455 GCA_964650735.1 uncultured Hyphomicrobiaceae bacterium | reverse complement strand
ACGTGGTGCCATCAGGGAAGCGGAAGCGATACCACGGGTCGAGCGGCACCAGCGTAAGGTAGTCTTCCAGACGCTTGCCAAACAGCTCGAACAGCTCTCGGAACAGGAAATCTGCGGTGATGACGGTCGGCCCGGCATCGTGCCGGAAGCCGTCGCGCTCAAACACCTGCGCCCGGCCTCCGCAGCGCGGGGCGCGGTCGATGAGGGTGACATCATAGCCCTTCGCTCGAAGGCGCAGCGCCGCGGCCATGCCGCCGAAGCCTGCGCCGACCACAGTCGCGCGGCCCTCGCCGCCGGCTCTCACATGCGGCGCAAGCACTACCTCAGCGCCATTGCCGCCGCCGTCCACCCGATCCGTTGCAATATCCATGTCAGCTTTCTCCCAGGCCTTTGCTGCCCAGGCCCTCCGGTTGGATAAGTCGCGCCTGCTTGAGATCAGCAAGCGTTTGGCTGCCGGTACAAAAGCACGCCACGCGCAGCGCGCCGATAACGCCCTCGAAGTGTCTGATGACCGCCTCTGATGAAGTCAATGCGGCATCGAGAACGCCTGCCGCCGTGCCAGCCAAGTCCGCGCCGAGACGGATCGCCCGCGCCACGTCCACCCCGTGGCGGATGCCGCCAGAGGCGATGATGGTGGCCTCCGGGCACAGCCGGCGCACATTGGCGATCGCATGGGCCGTCGGTATGCCCCAGTCCGCGAAAGGCTCCGCAGCGGCGCGCGCCACCGGATCATCGATCCGGGCGGCTTCCACCGCGGCCCAGCTCGTACCGCCCGCGCCGGCGACATCGACCGCGGCAACGCCGGCATCGACCAGTTTGCGCGCCAGCACGCCGGAGATCCCCGCGCCGACCTCCTTTACGATGATCGGGAGATCGGCCATCCGTGCGAGCCGCTCGATTTCGCCCAGAATGCCCGACCAATTGCGGTCGCCGCCGGGCTGCAGCGCTTCCTGGAGCGGGTTCAGGTGGATAATGAGTGCGTTCGCGTCGATCATCTCGACGGCGCGGCGCGCGGCGTCCGGCCCGTCCCAGGTCTTGAGCTGCGCGGCCCCGAAATTCGCCAGGATCGGCGCGGCTCTGGCCTTCACGCGCAGGCTGCGGTCGAACCCGGCCATCTCACCCGTCTCGATCGCGACGCGCTGCGAGCCGACCGCCAGCGCGATGTTCAGTTCGCCTGCCGCCTCGGCCAGATTGCCGTTGATCTGAGCGGCGCGCTCCACGCCACCGGTCATCGAACTGATGAGCAGCGGCGCGCGGAGTTCGTGGCCAAGGAACACCGTCGACAGGTCCACATCGTCCATATCCATCTCGGGCAGGGCAACATGCTCGAAATGCACCGCATCAAACCCGGTCGCGCCCGGCTTTCCGGCGGCCGCGCCGCTGAGTACGATGTTGAGGTGCTCGTCCTTGCGTGTGACTATGTCGGCCATGTGCTCCAGATGGTCCAGACCGGCGGGTTCAACTCTCTGCGGTGGAGCCGCCGCCAACCCGACAACGGAATGAACTGATGCTCCCGCATGCGCGTTAATACGGCGGACATTCGCTGGCGGTTCCTGTCCAATCGGATTAAAACAGGAGCCACGCTCCACTGGGCAGGACGGGCAGACGCCGCCAAAGGCAATAGAATGCACCAGCATACTCATAACGTGGTTTCGCAGATCGGCAAACAGATCGACGCCGCCTTGGAAAAGGCGGTTCCCGAGACCATGAGCGCAGGCCGAGACCTGACTGCCGCCATTCGCCATAGCCTGCTGGCCCCAGGCAAGCGCGCCCGCGGCGTACTGCTCATGCTGGCCGCGGGGCACGGACAGGCGGAGCGGCCGGAAGCGTTCGCGCCGGCTTGCGCGATCGAGATGGTGCATACCGCCTCGCTGATCTTCGACGATCTCCCATCGATGGACAACGCCACGCTGCGCCGGGGGCGGCCCGCCAGTCATTGCGAATTCGGCGAGGCGACCGCCATTCTGGCGGGGATTGCGCTGCTGAATGAGGCTTACGCTGTCATCAGCGCTGAACAGCGGCTTGATGGCGACTGCCGGGCGGATCTTACTCGCATGCTGAGCGATGCCATCGGGCTGAACGGGCTGGTCGCGGGCCAGTTTGCCGATCTGCACGCCAGGGCGCCGATGACGGCGGATGACATCGAGGCGGTCCACGCGCGCAAGACCGGCGCGCTGTTCGCCGCCGCCGCGCAGATGGGCGGCAGGGTGGCAGGGCGTCCATCCGCTGAGGTAGAAGCGCTGCGCGCGTTCGGCATGTCTATTGGCGTCGCCTTCCAGACTTTCGACGATTTGCTCGATGCCGTAAGTTCGCGCGAGATCGCGAGCAAGACGGTCGGCCACGATGGCGAAAAGCCGACGCTTGTGCGTCTGAATGGCGTTGAGGCCGCGAAGGCGGCGGCCCGCGCCGGCATGGACCAGGCGATGGCGCAAGTGAGCGCGCTCGGACCCGATGGCCAGCTGCTGGCGCAGTTCGCCGGGCAGCTCGCCGATATACTATGCGCCAAGATGAAACAGCGTCCCGAAACCGGGACTGATACCGCGAGCATGTCCTGAAGGTGGCACAATACCGAGCCGAGCTGGCGACAAAGACGCCGCCGGGCGTCAAGACGGCGACTGCCGAAACGCGGCCAGCCTCGGTGCGGCGCCCGGCTGACCCGCCCACGCCCGAGCAATCTGCCCCGGCATCGCCGGAGGCTCTCCTGCATGTCGAGGATGCTTGTTATGCCTATGGCAGCCGGGAAGTGTTGCGAGGGGCAAATCTCGACGCCTATCCCGGCGAAATCCTGGTGCTGCTCGGGCGCAATGGGGCGGGCAAGTCGACATTGGTCAAGGCGATCACCGGGCGTATCGCGCTGTCGCGCGGGCGGCTGAGCGTTTCTGGGCACGATCCGCGCCAGACGCCTGCGGCGCGGGCATCGATCGGGCTGGTGCCGCAGCAACTGGCGATCTACGACAAACTGACCCCGCGCGAAAACCTCACCGTTTTCGGCCGGCTAATGGGTGTTGCGCCGAACCAGCTTGAACCGGCCGCTGACGCGCTGCTGGAGCGCATCGGCTTGAGCGCACGGGCCAATGATCCGGTGCGATCGCTGTCAGGCGGCATGAAGCGGCGCGTCAACATTGGCGCGGCGCTGATGCATCAGCCGAAGCTGCTGATCCTGGACGAGCCCACAGTGGGCATCGACACCCGGGCGCGCGAAGACATCTCCGACATGCTGCGCCAGCTCCGCGACGACGGCCTGGCGATCTTGCTTACGACGCATCACATGGAGGAGGCCGAGGCGCTCGCTGACCGCGTGGCGATCATGGTGGATGGGCAGATCATGGCGAGCGGCGCGCCGGATGCCCTCGTGCGCGAATATTTCGGCGATCGCATGGAGATTTCGGTCACGGCCGCCAAACCGATCGATGCAGCGATGGAAGCCGATGAATGCGCGGCGCTGCGTGGCGCGGGCTTCACGGTTGATCCGCGCAGCAATGTCGTGCGCGGCCTGATCGAACTGAGCGGCGATGATCTGCCGCGCGTGTTCCGCACGCTGTTGGCCGACAAGCCGGAGGCGCAGGAAATCCGGGTGCGCCGGCCGGGTTTGGATACACTGCTCAATCATTTTGCCGACAAGGGTTCGCATTTTGCCGACAAGGGTTCGCAGTCATGAGGATGGCTGCCTTCCGCGTGATGCTGCTCAACCTGATCCGCGACCGCGGCGCACTGGCCTCAGCGTTCGTGCTGCCGGCAACGGTGTTCGTTATCTTTGCGGTGATCTTCGCGGGGACAGTGGGCGGCACCATCAATCTCAAGATCGCCGTCGCCGATGAGCGCGGGAGCGAAGCCTCGGCAAAACTGATCGAGGCGATTTTCGACAGGTCGAGCCTCAGCCAGACCCGAAGCGATAACGGGCTGTCCCCTGAGCAGGTGCGAGAGCTGGTGCGCACCGGTGCTGCCGATGTGGGCCTGATCATTCTGAGCGGGGGCGGGCCGCTGGATAAGCCGAATGAGAGCACCTCCGCGCCCTTGCAAATCATTGTCGACCCCGCGCGCGAAATCGCCGTCTCCATCTTCGAGGGCGCGCTCAACGAAGCCTATTTCGAGGCTTTTCCGCGCGCGCCACTGCGCAGCGCCGCTGAGGAACTAGGGCGCAACGTGCTGCGGCTGTCGGCGTCCCAGACGCAAGAGCTGAGCGCGCGCATCGAAGCCGCGCCTGACCCGGGGGAGGGCGAGAGCGAGCGCTTCCGGATGCGGCCCGGTATCGAGAAGGTGGCTGTCGCGGGCACGGCCGGCGTGGCGAGCGGCGTGTCCTATTACGCCGGGGCCGTGGCGATCCTGTTTCTGCTCTATTCCTCCGTGATCGGAGCGATTTCGCTGCTGGAGGAAAAAGAATCCGGCCTGTTCGACCGGCTGACCTACGGCCCAGGCGGCACGCGCGCGCTCGTCGAAGGCAAGTTCACATTCCTCGTTGCACAGGGAATCGTGCAGGTGACGATCATCTTTCTTGTGGCGTGGCTGGGTTTCGGCGTCGATCTGCCGGGTCATGTCTTGCCCTGGGCCGCCACAACGGTCTTGAGCGCACTCGCTGCAGCCGGACTGGCGCTCGTCTTCGTCCTTCTGTGCCAAAGCAAACAGCAGGCGCAGACGCTCACGAACATCGTAGTCTTGCTCGTATCAGCGATCGGGGGGAGCATGGTGCCCCGCTTCCTTATGCCGCAATGGATACAGGATATCGGCTGGTTGACGCCAAATACCTGGACATTGGAAGCCTATAACGAGATTTTCTGGCGCGCGAGCGGGCTTGAGGCGGTGGTTCTGCCGTGGGTGGTGCTGGGCGCGACCGGCCTTGCGGCGTTGGCCGCTGCAAACATGCTGGCGCACAGACACGCGGGCTGATGAGGGAGCTTGAAGCATGGATCAGGTGATCGCGCAGGTTCGTGAAAGCATCGGCGGGGCGGACAAGGCCCGTACAACGTTTATCGGGCTGAGCCTGGCCGTTGGCGTCATTCTCGCCTGGCTCGCACTGCACGTTTACGCCGTCTTTTTTGTCGATCTGTCCACGATCAACCCGCTCGTTGCGCTCGCCATTGTCGCCGCGTTGTGCTGGCTCTATGTCGGGATCTTTATCATCGCGCATGACTGCATGCATGGCTCGCTCGCGCCGGGGCGGCCGCCGGTCAACCGCTGGTTCGGGCGTGTGTGCCTGTTCGTTTATGCCGCCTTCGACTTTGACACGCTCAAGGCCAAGCATCGCGATCATCACCAGCATGCTGGCACCGAGCACGACCCGGATTTCCACGAGGACGATCCGGCATCGTTCTGGGCATGGTACGCCCGGTTTTTCCGAGAGTATTTCTCGGGCCGCGAGTTCTTCATCATCCTCGGGGCGGTGCTGGTCTATGTCTTGCTGCTCGGCGCGCCGCTGCTGAACATCTGGGTGTTCTGGGCGCTGCCGGCGATCGTCTCGTCGCTGCAGCTTTTCTATTTTGGCACCTATCTGCCGCACCAGCCCGGACACGAGCCGTTTGCCGATCGCCATAACAGCCGGACCAATGATTATCCGCACTGGCTGTCGCTGCTGACCTGCTTCCACTTCGGCTATCACCACGAGCATCACCTGTTTCCGTACCTGCCGTGGTGGCGGCTACCGGCCGCGCATGACGCGCTGCGACGGGCCGAGGCGCAGGCATAGGCGCGCTCACGCGGGCGTCATCTGCAAGCCGCGCGGCACAACCTTGTCGCCACGGCCTGCTGAGCGGCCAGAATGAACAGGATGCGGCGCGTCTCAGGAGACCGCCGCGCCGGGTCAATCCTTGTCCGTCTCGTCCCGCTCCATGATATAATCCTCGGTTGTACGCACGCGCGGCACTTCGCCGGCCTTGAACGGATCGTTGCTGCTTTCGGCCATCGCCACGATGCGGCAGTTGTCGCACATTTTCAGAAGTTCGGTCCGCTTGCTGTCAGCGAACATCCAGTGCTTGCCTTCCAGCTTGGCGATGATGCCGTCGATCGCCTTCTTCGAGCCGAACGCCTTGCCGCAGCGCACGCAGGCGAAGGGCTCGTCCTCGTTGAGAACGATCTCGCTGGCCGCCTCCGGGCGGAAGTTGTAGCGCGGCTCCAGCGTGATGGCGGTTTCCGGGCAGGTGCTCTTGCAGATGCCGCACTGCACGCAGTTCTGCTCGATAAAGCGCAGGGCCAGGATATCGCCGCCGTCCTGCAGCGCATTGGCCGGGCAGGCCCCCACGCAGGCCAGGCACAGCGTGCAAGCGTCCGTGTCCACCTTCACACGGCCATAGGGCGCGCTTTCGGGCAGGGCGATCAGCTCGGCCTCGCTGCGCGCGCCCTCGCGCAGCTTGGCTATGGCCATGCGGGCGATGTCGCGTTTCGAGCCGACGGCCCAGAACGGTTGCGCGTTGACCGGCGCTGGCGCTGGCGTGTCGTGCAGGGCGCTTTCAACCGCGTCGGGGTCGCCCTCGACCAGCACCTCGACGCGCGCATCCTCGCCATAGCCCAACTCGCGCATGAACACCTGCGCCAGCCCGGTCTGAGCATGCAGCGCCTCAAGCTCGTCCGCTTGCTGCGGCGAGGCGAGCACAACCACCCGCCCCGCGCCCGAGGCGACCATCGCACAGATGAGATCATGCCCGAGCATCGCCACTGAATGCAGCGCGAAGGGCAGCACATTGGCCGGCAGCCCGCGCCCGAACCGCGCCATCGCCGAAACCAGGGCGCGCCCGTGGCCGGCGTCATGCACGAGCAGCACGGGATCGCGCCCGCCCGCGCTGGCATAGGCCTTGAGCAGCGTCTGCGCCCGTCCGATCACGTCCTCGCGCCGGGGATAGGCATAGCTCGCCGCGCCGGTCGGGCAGACCGCATTGCACTGGCCGCAGCCGGCGCAGATCGCCGGGTCGATCGCGACATGATCTCCGTCAGGCGTGATCGCGCCTGTGGGGCAGACATCGAGGCAGTTGGTGCAGCCGACCTTGCCGCTGCGGCTGTGCGCGCAGATGTCGGCTTTGTAGTTGACATAGATCGGCTTTTCGAACTCGCCGACCATGTCGGTGATCTCGAACATCGCCTGCGCGACCGCCCCGGGCTGGTTCGGATCGGCGCGGAAATAGCCATCGCGGCGCTGGCTTGCCGAGAACAGCGGCGTGTCGCCGGACAGATCGAGGATCAGATCGCATTCCGATCGCACATTGTCCTGCGGCGCCTCGAAGGCGAACTCATCGCGCGAGGATGGCTTCATCGGCGCATGGCCGCTGAACGTCACCTGGAACCTGCCGAGGGTGCCCGTCGCGCTCGCGATCGCGCCGCGGAAGATGGGCACGTCCACCTGCTGCGGCGGCAAGGCGTCGCTGGCATCCTTCAGTACCAGCGTGACGCTGAGGCGGCCGGAAAGCTGGCGCGCGACATCGAGCGCCTGCTGGCCTGCGCCGTAGACGAGACAGACGCCTTCGGACTTCAGCGTGGTCAGGCCGGTCGGCTTCGGCGAATAGGCCGCTTCGGCGATCAGCGCGGCCATCTTCGGCTGCGCGCCCGCCCCGGCCTCGCTCCAGCCCGCCTGCTCGCGGATGTTGACGAAAGCCGGTTCAGGCGCGCCGATCTCGTCGGCGACTTCGCTGAACAGCGGCGCTTCCTGCGTGCAGGCGACCATGACCGGCTCGCCGGTCCGTATCGCAGCGCGGAAATTGTCGAGCTGGCGGCGGCAAAGTTGCGTGTTGACGTTGAGGGGGTCGGTAAGGCCGAGCGCTCCGCTCAAGCCCGCGCCGTCGATATCCATGGTCTTGTCGCAGTTGCAGACCAGGAGCCGGCGGCCTTTCAGGGGATCATTCATCTGGGGCGTTTTCCGCTTCTTGGTGTTCATGGATTCGCCGCGAAAGCGGCATTGTGTTATTATTCTAATTTAAACAAGACGGCTGGCCGAGGAAAGCGGCGTGTCCGCTGCCCCCGGCCCGACAATAAAAAGGGTGACATGCATGAACGCCCCGCCGCCCAAGCCTCCGGCGACCTCGCTCGCCATCCCGCTGGGCGTGATCCTGACTTGCAAGCAGCCATCCATCGCCTGGGCCGATCCGGTATGGCGCGCAAGCGGCGTGATGCTCGACATTCCGCCCGGCCCAGACTGGCGGGAACTGACGCGAGGGGAGGGCTACACGCAATACCTGACCACGCGCGCGCAGCTCGAACTGTTCCGCAAGGAGACCGAGGCGTACATTGCCAATATCCATAGCACCGAACCTGCGCTCTACATCGTGCTGCGCGAGAGCGACAGCGCGGGGGCGCCGATGGATGTGCATCTGGTAACCGCGTCGCCGTTTGAGGCTCAGGATTACACGGACAGCAGCGAGGAGACGGTCGAGCGCGTGGCGATGCCCGCGCCGCTGCTGGAGATGGTCGAGGCGTTCATTGCCGCGCATCACGTTGAGGAGAAATTCCGCAAACGCAAGCGCGACGAGGTTGATATTACCGAAGAGAAGTTTGGCAAGGAGCCGATCTTCGTGGTGCGCGCGCGCGGGAAAGGCGACGGTTGGACACAATGACAACGGATGAAAAGGATTTTCTTGCGCGCTGGTCGCAGCGCAAGCAGGCTGCGCGCGACGGGATTGCGGAGCCGGACGCGGAGCAGCCAACGGTCCCGGCGGAAACCGCCGATCTGCCCGCCGGGGAAGCGTCCGTCGTGGAAACGGCCTATGCCGACTTCGACTTCGATGCGCTCGACTATCACTCTGACTACACGCAGTTCATGGAAAAGGATGTGCCGGAGATGGTGCGGCAGAGGGCGCTGCGCGCGCTGTGGCGCTCCGACCCGATCCTGGCGAACGTTGACGGGCTGAACGACTACGATCAGGACTTCACCGACGCCGCGCTGGTCGTCGAGAACCTCGCATCGGCCTACAGGCCCGGCAAGGGCTACGCGACGGATGAAGAAGAAGCGGTCGAGGAAACGCTGGTCGCCGATGTAGAATCGGCGTCAGCGGAGCAGCCCGCAGGCGAGGAGCCGGCCGCGCTCGATCAGGGCGAGGAAGCGCCGATCGAGCCCGAGGACACCCGGACCGGTGAATCGGAAGTGATCACGCCTGAAGACGACAAACCCGCGAAAGCCTGATCCGCCATCTTCGCGCGGATGTGATGCCGCAGCCGTCCAAAAGCTGCACGGGACGCCCCTTTTCGTGTACACTTCAACCCCAGGGGCGCAACTGATTTTAATCGGCGGAAAAGCCAGGTCCATGCGCCTCTAATGCGCCGCCACCTATCCCGGTCGCGCGGCAACAGGGAGGAAAAAAGCCATGAAATACGTTCTTGTTTTCGTTCTAGGTCTCATGCTCACCACCACGGCGAACGCGCTGGAGCGCACGCCCGCGCCGGAAGGGGCCGAGGTCTATATTGTCAAGCCGGAAGACGGCGCGGAAGTGAAAAGCCCGGTGACGGTTGTGTTCGGCCTGAAGGGCATGGGCGTCGCGCCGGCAGGCGTGGACATTGAAGGCACAGGCCATCATCACCTGATCATCAATGCGCCGCTTCCCCCCGAGGACGAGGGCATTCCGGCCGACGCGAATCATATTCACTTCGGCGGCGGCCAGACCCAGACAACAGTCGAGCTGGAGCCGGGCGAGCACACGCTGCAACTCCTGCTGGGCGACAAGAACCACATTCCCCACGATCCGCCGCTCGCTTCCGAGCCCATCACCATCACGGTTGTAGAGTAAACCGAACCGCGCCGGCTGCCCGCGTGGCTGGCGCGGCCCCATGACATCGCGCGGCGCAGCAGTTACATCGGGGTCGTGAACGCAAACAAACCAAGCGCGCATCATGGCTCCGCCGCTCATCCAGCTGAACGACATCCAACTTAGCTTTGGCGGCACGCCACTCCTTGAGGGCGCGGAGCTTCTGGTTTCTCCCGGCGACCGGCTGTGCCTGGTCGGGCGCAATGGCTCGGGAAAATCCACGCTGATGAAGATTGCCGCCGGGCTGATCGAGCCCGATGCCGGCGAGCGTTTCATCCAGCCGGGGGCGACCTTGCGCTATCTGCCCCAGGAGCCGGACATGAGCGGCTTCGACACGGTCCTTGCCTATGTTGAGGCTGGTCTGACTCCAGGCGATGACCTTCACATTGCCACGCGCCTGCTCGAACAGCTTGGGCTCGATCCGGCCGCCGCGCCCGCCAACCTCTCCGGCGGCGAGGCGCGCCGCACGGCGCTGGCCCGCACGCTCGCGCCCAGGCCCGACGTGCTGCTGCTGGACGAGCCGACCAACCATCTCGACCTGCCGGTCATCGAGTGGCTGGAGGGCTGGCTCGGCGGCTATCGCGGCGCGCTGGTCCTTATCAGCCATGACCGGCGGTTTCTGGCAAACCTGTCGCGCGCGACCGTGTGGATCGACCGGGGCAGGACGCGCCGCATCGAGATCGGCTTTTCGGGCTTCGAGGCATGGCGCGACGAGCAACTCGCGCAGGAAGAACGCGACCAGCACAAGCTCGACCGCAAAATCGCCCGCGAGGAGGACTGGCTGCGTTACGGCGTGACCGCGCGGCGCAAGCGCAATACCCGCAGGCTGGCCGAGCTTCAGGCGCTGCGCCAAGCCCGGCGCGAATATCGCGGCGCGCAGGGGCAGGCGACCTTCAGCGCGGCGGAGGCGGAAAAATCCGGCAGCCTGGTTATCGAAGCGAAAAACGTCTTCAAGGCATTTGATGATACGCCGATCGTCCGCGATCTCTCGCTCAAGATGCGCCGAGGCGACCGGCTCGGCATCATCGGGCCGAACGGAACCGGCAAGACCACTCTGGTCAAGCTGCTGACCGGCGAACTCGCGCCAGACAGCGGCACGATCCGGCTGGGTGCGAACCTCGCGCTGGCCACGCTGGAGCAGGACCGCGCGCAGCTCGACCCCGACGCGAGCCTGAAAGACACGATCACGCGCGGCGGCAGCGACATGATCGAGGCCGGCGGCCAGACCAAGCATGTCGCGAGTTACATGAAGGATTTTCTGTTCACGCCGGAGCAGATGGGCACGCCGGTGCGCGCGCTTTCCGGCGGCGAGCGGGCGCGGCTGATGATCGCCCGGGCGATGGCCACGCCATCGAACCTGCTGGTTCTCGACGAGCCGACCAATGACCTTGATCTCGATACCCTCGATGTGCTGCAGGATATGCTCGGCGGCTACGAGGGCACCGTTCTGCTCATCAGCCATGACCGCGACTTCCTCGACCGGATCGTCGGCTCGGTGCTCGCGCCCGAAGGCGGCGGCGTCTGGCGCGAATACGCTGGCGGTTATAGCGATATGCTGGCCCAGCGCGGGGCGGAACTGCGTAAAGATAAGCTCACAGAGAGCAAACAGAAATCCCAGCCTAAGGCCAAGCCCAAGCGCGAAAGCGACAATCGCGGCCGCCTGAGCTTCAAGCAGAAGCACGCGCTGGAGAGGCTACCCGGCGAGATCGAGCGGCTGCGTGCGCAAGCCCGCGAGATGGAGGCTCAGCTTGCCGACCCGGATTTCTACGGCCGCGATCCGGACGGCTTTGCGCGCACCTCCGCCCGGCTCGGCGAGGTCCACAAGGCGCTGCGCGAGGCCGAGGACCGCTGGCTGGAACTGGAGATGCTGCGCGAGGAGCTTGAGAACGGCTGATCCCTCTCCCGCAATGGTTGCCGAAAAGCATCGCCCGGCGTCTTTTCCCAGAAATTGACGAAAATCAATATTCACCAGCTGTTAGGAGCCATGTAATACTTTCGGGGAGTTGGTTGCCGTCGGAATTGTCCGAGGGCGCCTGCGTTCCAAGTCATCTGGGAGTGGGGTCTCATGTTGCGTCTGCCGCGTTGCAGCGACTTGCCGCGTATTGTGTTTCGTTCTGGCGCTGTGCCCGCCGCTGTTCTGTCCGCCGGTCTGATCGCGGCGCTCCCCGCTTCCGCACAGACGGCAGAGCAACTGCTGGCCGGGCCCGATCCGCTCAAGATTATTGTCTCGCTGGACAAGCAGTACATGTATGTCTATCGCGGCACGGAGCAGGTGTTCACCTCGCCCGTGTCGACGGGCAGGCGCGGCTATTCCACGCCAGCTGGAATTTACAGCATCCTGGAGAAGCGGCGTTATCATCGTTCGAACATCTACAACAACGCGCCGATGCCGTTCATGCAGCGCCTCACCTGGTCCGGCATCGCGCTGCATGCCTCTGGGCATGTGCCGCGCTATCCGGCCTCGCACGGCTGCATCCGGCTGCCGCACCGCTCTGCCAGCGCGCTGTTCCAGAAAACCGATGTCGGCGGGCACGTGGTTGTGACGCGCGGCGAGACCACCCCGCGTCCGGTTGTCCACAGCAAGCTGCTGCAACCCCAACCTCTTAAGCTGGTGACGATGGACCCGCAGGAGGCGCTGCGCAAACGGCTCGCTATTGAAGAGGGCAAGCTGGTCAGCATCGCGCTTCCCGAGCCGCGCCAGCGTAAATACGCCGCGCTGGCCGACGCCGCCGAAGTCATGACTGACGCGACGCCAGCGCCGGAGCCGATGTCAGCGAGAGACGGCGCGCTCCTCATGGCTGATCTCGAACATGACCTGTACCGGCTTGAGAGCTATATCGCCCGCTCGCAGGAGCCTGTGCGCGTGCTTATCACAAAGCGGCTCGGGCGCGAGCGGATCCGTGATGTCCAGATGCTGCTCAGCGAATTGGGATACGATCCCGGCCCTGTGGATGGCTTCATGGGGCGCATGACCGGCACAGCTATTCAGCAATATCAGGAAGCCAAGGGCCTGAAGACGACGGGCGCGTTCTCGGAAGAATTGCGCGAGATGCTGTTCCTCGATGCGCGGGGCGAGGCGGCCCCGACCGGGCATTTGTATGTGCGCCAGGGTTTCAAGCAGGTGTTCGACGCGCCGGTGACACTGAGGAGCCCCGATGAGCCGCTCGGAACTCATGTCTATTTCGCGGGCAGCTTCAGCCCGACCGATGAGCGCACGGATTGGCTGGCGCTGACGACCGAGGCAGCAACCGGCGTGGATGCGATCACGGCGCTGGACCGCATCGACATGCCCGAGCCCCTTCGCGACCGCCTAGAGCGGATGATGACCCCTGGGTCCTCGATGATCGTCTCGGATGAGGGACTTGGCCGCGAAACCGGCCGCGGGACGGATTTCGTGGTGCTGAATTAGCCGCGGGCGAGCGCGTAGGCGAGCAACTTGTAGGTGAGCTTTGCGGCGGTGAAGTCATAGGCGTGGAAGCCGGGGATCGGGGCCAATTCAACCAGATCGCCGCCAACGACCCGCCCCGCGTCGGCCACCGCGCGCAGCACCGCGCAGAGCTCGTCGAAGGATAATCCGCCTGGCTCCGGTGTGCCAGTTGCAGGCATGATGCCGGCGTCCAGTACATCAATGTCGAGGCTGACGTAAATGGGCCGGCCGCGCAGCGGCGCGACGATCTCCTCCAGTGGCCAGCTTGCGCGCTCCCGCGCCCAGAACACCCTGACCCGCCCGCGGTTCGCTTCTAGCACCGGAACCTCTTCGGCTGACATCGCGCGGATTCCGACCGAGGTGATGTCAACCCCTTGCTCCAGCACTCTGCGCATCGCGCAGGCATGCGACAGCGGGTTGCCCTCATAGCTGTCGCGCAGGTCGGTATGCGCGTCGAGATGGAGGACAGCGAGGTCTGGGTAGCGGGCGGCGAAGGGGCGAACCGCGCCCGCCGTTAACGTGTGCTCGCCGCCAAGCACCAGCGGAAACTGGCCCGCATCGAGCGCCGCGCCGGTAAGCCCGGCAAGCTGGTCGAGCGCATCTGAGGCCAGTTCCGCCACCGGCGGCGTCTCCAGCGTTGCGATACCGAAGCGCCGGTACGGCTCGCACCACAGCTCATCATCGAAGAATTCCAGTTCCGGGCTGGCCGCAATGATCGCCTGCGGCCCGCGCGCCGTGCCGCCGCCGTAGCTGACAGACCTCTCCATCCCGAACGGGATGATGAGCGCGCCCGCATGCTCTGGCGGCCCGGCCTCCGCCGCGCTTAAGGCCAGAAAGCCGTCTTCCGCGGGGCGATAGGCGAGCGGCATGGCCCTAGCCCAGCGCGCCGGCCGTGTCGGCGGGCCGGGCTGCGGCGTCCTCATCGTACATGCTCATCATAGGGGCATCGGCGAGCCTCACGCGCTGATATTTGCCGAACCCGTTGAAGGGCGAGGCCATGACGTGCCCATACGCGCCGATGTTGCCAATCTCGATGTAATCGCCCTCGGCGATGTCGGTGGGCAGCATGAACGGCCCCGGCAGATGATCGAAGCTGTCGCAGGTCGGGCCGAACAGGGCAAAGCCGGTCTGCGGGCCGTCGATTTCGCCCTCGCCCGCGCGCAAGCCCCGCGCCGGGAACACGAAATTCGCATGCGCGGCGTCGAACAGCGTCCCGAATGCGCCGTCGTTGATGTAAAGCGTGCCGCCCTTGCGCGCCTCCACGCGCACCAGGACCGACTCCGCTTCGGCCACCAGCGCACGGCCCGGCTCGGCCCACAGTTCGCAGGCATCGCCGACCCACAGCCGGTCGAAGCTCTGCGCGATCTCATCGACAAAAGCGCTCAGGGGCGGCGGCTCCAGCCCGGGATAGCGCGCCGGAAACCCGCCCCCGACATCCACCAGGTCGATCCGCGCCGGCGCAGTCGCGACATAACGCGCGGTCGTGCGCAGCGCCTCGCCGAAGCCTTCCGGAGACATCGCCTGCGAGCCGATATGGAATGTCAGGCCGAGCCGGTCGGCCGCGTTCCGCGCACGCATCAATAAGTCGGCCGCGTCGGCCAGCGCGACACCGTATTTGCCCTCCAGAGGGATTTCGCTGTGCGTATTCGGGCAGACGATCCGCAGCATCAGCGTCAGGTCGCGCGCCCTGCCGGTCTCGGCGAGGATCTTGTCGAGTTCGTCCGCGCTGTCGAAGGCGAAGGTGCGCACGCCGTAATCGAAATAGGCCGCGCGGATCAGCGCGCGCGACTTGATCGGGTTCATCACATGCGCACGCGCGCCCGGCAGCACGCTCACCCGCTCGATTTCTTCGCGCGAGGCAGCGTCAAAATCGCGCAGGCCCGCATCGTGGAGTGCGGCGAGCACATCCGGCGCATCATTGGCCTTCACGGCATAAAGCGTCCGTCCGGGGAAGTTGGCGCGGAACCACTCGACCGCCCGCGCGGCGGCATGCGGGCGTACGCACAGAACCGGGACATCCGGCGTGCGATGGCGAAGCAACTCTGCGGCGCAGGAAAACTGGTCCATCGGCATACCTCCCGCAGGGGCACAGTTGGCGGGTTGACTTTGCAGCAAAAATCGGAGTGCGTCGCTTAAGAGTCAAAGCCGCGCTTGTAAAGACTTTTTTGCGCAACGCAGAGCGCATTCAAACTGGCAGCGCGGTCTCATCCTTCAGCACCTCCATCGAGAGGCTGCTGGTGACGTTATAAATCGCGATGCGTGATATAAGCCGCTTGTAAAACGCATCGAACTCGGCGGTCGAGGGCACGCGCACTTTCAAGAGATAGTCGATCTCGCCAGCAAGTCGATGGGCCTCCTGAATTTCCGGCATCTCCTGGATCGCGCGATGGAATTTCTCTAGCCATGCGGCGTCGTGGCTGTTCGTGCGGATGGTGACGAAAAAGACCTCATGCAGTCCTGCGCGCCGGCCATCGACGATCGCCGCCTGGCGGATGATCACGCCGGACTGCTGGAGCCGCTGGATGCGGTTCCACACCGCGGTCTTGGAAATATTGACCTTTTTCGCCAACCGCTCGAACGAGATGGTCGCGTCCTGCTGGAGGATGCGCAGGATCTTGCGATCAGTCTCGTCAAGCTTGGGCTGGGTCGTGTCGCTGCGGCTCAACTCACGGCTCCTGGGTGATCATCATTCTTTATTCTGCACGCCAATACGCCAATGTATGGAACATCGTTCAGAAATTGTGGAGTCTTTCTGCGCGCACGATCGCGTGAAGCTCAGGCCGCGGCCTCGCGCGGCGGGCCATGGCGGAAGCAGTTGATGATGTGATCCTCCAGCCGGTCGTGAATGCATGACGTCGCAGCCTTGGCCCGGCGCATCGCCAGCGCGTAATCGGGCAGGGCGGGGAAACCGTCGCGCTCGTCGAGAATGCGCAGGCCCGGCGTGACGTTCGAGCGCGGGATCGCCCCCACCGCGAGCCCCGCGCGGATCGCCGTTTCGATGCCGGAAAAACTGACGCTCGTGTAGTTGATGCGATAGCTGCGCCCGGCGTCGGCCAGCGCGCCGATGGCCCACTGACGGAAGCGGCAGCCGGAGTGAAACAGCGCGAGCGGCACCGGATCGTCCTGATGAACGCAATGTTTCTCGGACGCCGCCCAGACGACCGGCTCGCGCAGGAGGATCGGGTCGCTCTTGCCGTCGTCGCGGTCCACCTCCCCGCCTTCGGTGAATAAGACGAAGTCGATCTCATCCATATCAAGCTTGGGCAGCAGGCTGCGCGTCGGCTCGCAGACCACATTGACATGCACTTGCGGGTGGGTCTCGGCGAAGCTGCGCAGGATCTTCGGCAAGAAGGCGACGGCATATTCATCAGGCGCGCCGATCGTCACGGTGCCGGTCAGTTCCGACGGCTGAAAAACGGCAAGCGCCTCGGCATGGGCGCGCAGCACGCGGCGGGCATGCCCGAGCAGCAATTCTCCGTCGGAAGAGAGTTGAACCGTGCGGCCTTCGCGCACGAACAGCGGCCGGCCAATCGTGTCTTCCAGCCGCTTGATCTGCATGCTCACGGCCGATTGCGTGCGGCCGACGCGCTTGGCGGCCTCGGTGAAGCGGCCCGTTTCGGCAATGGCCACGAAGGTTTGCAACAGTTCCGGTTCCAGGACGGGCTGCATGGCGCTCTCCATCGTTTATTCCTCCAGCCTAGCAGGCCGGCCGCGTTTGATCAATTCTCCTGATGATTTGCATCAGAACTATTCGTTGGACTGATGATTTGCGCTCCGGCATCGTGCCGTCAGTGACGGATTGTCACGGGCTACACTGGAGCTTGAACGATGGAGTACCCAAACGGATTACAGCGCACGTCGTTGTATCAGCCCTACATCCGGGCGGCGCATCAGGCCCGCTCTGCGGAGGTCTACCGGCTTCTCGGGATCGGCGGTCGCGGGATCGCGGCGGCGGCCCGGTTGCTGGTTTCGCCGCTGGCGCGGGCAGTGTGCGTCGTGGCTCGCGAGCGGCGGCTGCGCGCGGGCAGGCGTCAGCTTCACGCGATGGATGACCGGCTGCTCGCCGACATGGGCATCACGCGCGAAGACATCGACCAGGTGGTGCGCCACGGTAGGCCGATGCCGGAATACGCCCATGAGCCGCGGCATCCGAAAGAAACGAAGCGGGCCGCAGAAGTCGTCGAGCTGCGCCGTGAGCCCGGCTTGATGGGGGCGCTGATCATTCACGGTCCGTGGGGCCGCTATACGGATCGGCGGCGCGATGACGCGGCCTGAGCCAAAGGCTGCAGCCGGCCGAGGAGGATTTCGGAAGCCGGGACGGCATCCGCCCCGGCTTTCGTCTTTTCAGCTGCCGTACTTCACCGAGCAGCCGTAAGCGCGGGTGATCGGCTGGGCGATCTGCTCACCATTTTCCAGCGCGTTGAGCGCTTCGCGCACATAATTGCGCGCGCCCTCGACAGAGCTGTGCCTGGCGCTGGGACGATCATCAATGGCGCCCATGTAAACGAGCGTGCCTTCGGGATCGATCACATACATATGCGGCGTGGTGCGCGCATCGTAGGTGAGGCCCACTTTACCCTCCGGGTCGAGCAAGACGGCGGCCGGCGCGGCGTCGCGCGTTTCGGTCAGTTCGTCCGCCTCAGCCGGCGTGACATGGCCCTGGCGGCCCGGCGCGGAGGAAATCACCGTGAGCCAAACGACGCCGTCCGAGGCCGCCTCGTTTTGCAGCGCCTGCATGTTGCCAGTCTCGTAGTGCTTCTGAACATAGGGGCAGCCGTGGTTGCTCCACTCAAGCACCACCGTCTTGCCCCGGAAGTCGTCCAGCGCATGCGTCTTACCTTTGGAATCAGTTGCGGTGAAGGCGGGCGCGGGCGCGCCGATCTGCGGAGCCGCCGCAGCGGTCCCGATGAAGGCGGCTGCTATCAGAAGCGAGGCAACGCCAGAGAGCAGGGTCGTCAGTTTGGCTTGCATGAAACGATCCTCTTTGCACATTGGGGGCACGGTTATTTCTGCGTCGTCTTGATCTGGCTGACCGAGTCGAGGTTGCGCACCACAAAGCCTTCGGTAAGGATTTGCGGCAGCACCTTCGGCGGTTCGCCATTGCCGGAGTAAAGCAAGTACAGCGGCACGCCCGCACGGCCGAATTTCTTCAGCATGTGCGATATCTCGGGGTCCTGATTGGTCCAGTCGCCGACCAGATAGGCGATGTTGCCGCGCTGCAGCGCCTGCCGGAACGCTTCGGAGTTGAGCGCGACCTCTTCATTGACCTTGCAGGTAATGCACCAGGCAGCAGTGAAATTCACGAAGACCGGCCGGCCCTGCGCGCGCAGTTCCTCCAGCCGGGCGATCGAGAACGGCTCGCCGGCCTCAGCGGATGTGGCGGTGCGCGTCTCCCCCTGCCGGGCGTCCTGCGCGAAATCGACCATCGGTCCCGCGAGAGAGATGGTGAGGGCCACCACCGCCGCCGATACGCCATAGCGGAACGCTCGGCCCGCCTGCGTGGTGCCGACCAGCCAGGCGGCGAAGCCGACCGCCAGGAGCACCGCCCCAGCGCCCAGGACGCCATCCGCGCCGGCCTGCAGGCTCAGCACCCATACCAGCCAGACAACCGTGGCATAGAGTGGGAAGGCCAGGACCTGCTTGAGCGTTTCCATCCACGGTCCCGGCTTGGGCAGCACACGAGCGAACGCGCCGGATAGGCTCAGGAGCGTCATCGGCGCGGCGAAACCCAGCCCCAGCAGCATGATGACCGTGGTCGCTTCGAAAGCCGGCTGCGACATCGCGTAGCCGAGCGCGGCGCCCATGAACGGCGCGGTGCACGGGGTCGCGGCGATGCTCGCGAGCACGCCGGTGAAGAACGAGCCGGAGGCGCCGCCGCGCCGGGCGAGCGAGTCGCCCACGCCCATCAGCGCGCCGCCGAAATTGAACACGCCAGACAGGCTGAGGCCAAGCGCGAAGAACAGCGCCGCCATGACCAGCACGAACCATGGCGACTGGAACTGAAAGCCCCAGCCAAACGCCTCGCCGGTTGCGCGCAAGCCCAGCAGAAGCGCGGCCAGTACCGCAAAGCTCAGCATCACGCCGCCGAGATAGGCCAGCGCATGGGCGCGGTTGCCGTGCGCGCGCTCGCCGCCGCGCGCGAGGTTCAGCGCCTTCATCGAGAGGACCGGGAATACGCATGGGAAGAAGTTGAGAATCAGCCCGCCGAGAAAGGCGAAGGCTGCCGCCTGCCAAAGAGTGAAGCCCGCGCTCGACGTCCCGCCCGGCGCCGCAGGAAGCGCCGCGACTTCCGCCGACGGCGTCAAGGATACGGTATAGGCCTCGCGGCTTCCGTCCGTGCTGGTCACGCTCAGCAAGCCGTTAAGCTCATTAAGTGGCTGGCCCTTCAACTCGCCCCGCGCCAGCAGGATGCGCGGACCGTCCGCGCGCCAATCGAGCTGTTGCGGTGCGGAATTGACAATCACGCCCCAATCCCGCGGGAAGAACCGGATTGTTTCCACGTTCTCGCGGCGCAGCGCAGCGTTCTCGACCGAAAGGGCAATCTGCTCTGGCGCAACCGTCAGCGAGAGCGGCCAGGGGGCGTCCTTGGGGAGATCGCGCAGCGCTGCTGCGATGTCTTGTGCGCCCGCGCCGGGTTCGAGCGGCGCTCCCCCGCTGGTGACGCCAAGCGTCAGCCGCGCCTCGCCCTCCTCGGGGATGCAGATGTCTTCACAGACCAGCCAGCGCGAACCGGCGCGCAAGCTCACCCGGTCAGCGCTGAGAACCTCTGGCGGCGTGATCTGCACGAGCAGCAGCGCCTCACCCGAATAGCCATAGTTCATGAGCGTGCCGTAGGGGATCGCGTCGGGCACAGGCCAGTGGATGTCCGACGCGGTGAACCCGTCAGGCAGCGTCCAGTCGATCCGCGCCGGCTCGCCAGAGTCCCCTGGGTTCTCCCAGTAAGTATGCCAGCCCGGTGCGATGTTTTGGCGCAGGGCGACCCAGAAGGGCTGGCCAGGCCGGATCGTGGCGGTTTCCGACAGCAGCTCGATCTGCACCTTTCGCTCAGGCCGCGCTTGGCTGCCCGCCGTTCCCGGCTGGCCTTGCACCAGCGTCTCAAGCGCGCTCGGGCCCGTCTGCGCGTGGAGCGCGCCCTCTGAGGCAAGCGCAAGCGCTCCTACGGCCAAAAATGCTGCAAGTCTGTGCATAAATCTTTGAGAACGTCCGCTCATCAAACTTCCGACCATCGCTTCGTCACCTCGAACCCCGCCTACATGACATAAGACCAATGCAGGCCATGCCTACCTCAAATTCGCGTGAAGCGCGTTTCACAACCGGACGCGCCGTTTTGCTGCACCGCGAAGGCTCTGATTGTGTTCGACTTTCGGACTGATTGCGTCGATAAGGGCTTGCGCGCCTAGCAATCTTCCGGTCGTATACTCTGCGGCAACAGTGTGCATGCGCCAACTTATGGCTTTGGCAAACGATGTTTGCGCCAACGCTGCTGGCGCCAGATGCCCACCCGATATGCCAACGCGACCGGCGCGCCCTGGCGCGCTGGTAGAGACAAGACGCACCAAGAATCGTGGGAGGAAGGAATGTCTGAACACAAGGCCGACCAGACTGTATCTCGCCGCAAGTTCCTGAAGGGCGGCGCCGTCGCTGCGACCGCGGGCGTGACCGGGGCCGTGGCGATGCCGAACATCTCGCGCGGCGCGCCGGTGACCCTGAAGATGCAGACATCGTGGGGCGCGCAGAACATCTGGCAGGGCTTTGCCCAGCAGTATGTCGACCGCGTTGAAGCGATGTCCAATGGCCGCATCAAGATCGACCTGCTGCCGGCCGGCGCCGTCGTCAAGGCGTTCCAGGTGCAGGATGCTGTGGCCGACGGCGTGCTCGACATGAACCACACCGTGACGGCCTACTGGTATGGCAAGAACAAAGCCGCTTCGCTGTTCGGCACCGGCCCGGTGTTCGGGGCGAACGCGGCGCAGATGCTGGCCTGGATTCATGCAGGCGGTGGGAAGGATCTGTATCGCGAACTGATCCAGGACGTGCTGGGCCTGAACCTTGTCGGCTTCTTCTGCTTCCCGATGCCGACCCAGCCGCTGGGCTGGTTCAATCAGCCGATCGAGTCCGCCGAGCAGATGCAGGGCCTGAAATACCGGACGGTGGGTCTGGCGACCGACATCATGCAGGGTATGGGCGTTTCCGTGACGCAGCTTCCGGGCGGCGAAATCGTCCCGGCTCTGGAGCGCGGCGTTATCGACGCCTTCGAGTTCAACAACCCCAGCTCGGACCGTGACTTCGGCGCTCAAGATGTGCGCAAGCACTACATGATGGGCTCGTTCCACCAGGCGGCCGAGTTCTTCGAGATCGCCGTCAACAAGGACCGCTTCGACAGCCTCGACCCGGACCTGCAGGCGATCATCGAATACGCGGCCGAAGCTGCGAACACCTCCAACTACGCGACCGCCATGGACCAGTACTCCAAGGACCTGCAGTGGCTGCAGGAGGAGGGCGGCGTGAGCGTCCATCGCACGCCAGAGAGCGTGATGCAGGCACAGCTCGCCTCCTGGGACGAAGTTCTCTCCGAGCTGACGCAGGACGAGTTCTTCAAGCGTGTCGTGGACAGCCAGAAGGCCTGGTCCGAGCGCGTGGCATTCTACGATCTTCTCAACGCGGCCGACTACAAGCTCGCTTACGAGCATTACTTCCCGGGCCGGCTGGGCTTCTAAGGTTCGCGGACCCACACAAGGCTCCCGGTCGGGGGGCGGGCTTCGTGCTCGCCTCCCGCGCCCAGGGCCATGCGCCGTCAACCAGCGCCGCCAAACCATGGTCATGCGGTGCCTCCGCTTGCGCGCCACCCGGTGCGCCTCTTGACTGGGTTTTTGAGGAGTGAGGCCAGCCGTGCTCGCCTTCATCGGATTTATCGACCGCGTATCGGCCTGGTTCGGAAAGGCCTTTGCGTGGTGCATCGTCATCATGACGCTCGCCGTGTCCTATGAGGTGTTCGTGCGCTACCTTTTGCGGCAGCCGACCTCATGGGCCTTTGACCTCACCTACATGATGTATGGCGCTCTGTTCATGATGGCGGGTGCCTATACCCTCTCGCGCGACGGCCATGTCCGCGGCGACGTCATCTACCGGCTCTGGCCGCCCAAGGTGCAGGCGAGCGTCGAACTGTTTCTCTACGTCGTGTTTTTCTTCCCCGGCGTCACGGCGCTGGTCATTGCCGGGTGGAAGTACGCCGCGCGCTCGCTGCGGTTTCTCGAAGTCAGCGTCATGAGCCCGGCGAACGTCCCGATTTTCCAGTTCAAGCTGATCATCGTCGCAGCCGGCATTCTGCTGTTCATGCAGGGCCTCGCCCAGGTGGCGCGCTGCATCGTGTGTATTCGCGAAGGCGCCTGGCCACGTCAGATCGAGGACGTGAAGGAGCTGGAGGACCGCCTGCTTGAGGGTGATACCGCCGATATCATTCGCCACGGCAGCGAAGCCCTTGATGTTCAGAAGCCTAGTGAAAGCGTGAAGAGAGAGTTCGACAGATGACCGATCCTCAAATTGCTGTCTTGATGCTGGGGATTTTCATCCTCCTCATCCTGCTCGGCTTTCCGATCGCCTTCACATTGATCGCCATGGGCGTGGGATTTGGCTATTACGCCTACTACGACCCGGAGCGCATGCAGACCATCTTTGATAACCGGATCTTCGATCTGCTCGTCAACCAGACCTATTCGGTCATGGCAAACGACGTGCTCACGGCCGTCCCGCTGTTTCTCTTCATGGGCTACATCGTCGAGCGCGCGAATATCGTCGACCGGCTTTTCTACACCTTGAACATTTCCGCGCGGGCAATCCCTGGCTCAATGGCCGTTGCGGCGATCATCACCTGCGCGCTGTTCGCGACAGCGACCGGCATTATCGGCGCGGTCGTGACGCTGATGGGCCTGCTGGCACTGCCGGCGATGCTGCGCGCGCGCTATGACACCAGCTTCGCCTCAGGTGTGATCTGCGCCGGCGGGTGCCTCGGCATCATGATACCGCCAAGCATCATGCTGATCGTCTACTCCGCCACGTCGAATGTGTCTGTCGTCAAGCTCTATGCCGGCGCGTTGCTTCCCGGGTTCATGCTTGCCGGGCTTTACCTGATCTATGTGATCGGGCGTGTGCTGCTGAACCCGAAGCTTGCGCCGAAGCCGCGGCCGGAAGACATCCCGGACGTGACGCGCGGGCAGATGTTCAGGATGCTGGCAACCTCATTCTTTCCGCTGTTTTTCCTGATCCTCGCGGTGCTTGGCGCAATCCTGTTCGGGCTGGCTACGCCCTCGGAGGCAGCCGCGATCGGGGCGCTCGGCGGCATGGTGCTGGCGGTGGCGTATCGCGCGGCGGCGATCAACGACGGCACGCAGACCGCGCCATGGGCCGCGCAGCGGTGGAGCGGGCTCGATACGCTGTTCTACATGCTCGGCTACGGCGGCGCGATCACTCTGCTTCTGGCCTTTGCATACGTGGTGGTGCGCGCCGTGCTCATCAGTTATGTCGGTGTGCCCATGCCCGATGAGCCCGGTTTCGCGATCCGCGCGGGCAGCATGCTTGCGGTGGCCGTGATTGTTGGGCTGTTGTCGCGCACCGCGCTGCTCGGATCGCTGCAGCCGCGCCGCCCAGAAATCGCGAGGATGTTCGTGTTTGGCGGGCAGGGGGCCGTGATCGGGCTGGCTGGCGCAGCGGTCTACATGGTCATCTTCGAGGTGCTCCAGCTTGGCGACCTGTTCTCCCGCCACGAAACCAATTACCGCGCCTTTGACATCGGCTTCTTTGCCGGCCTGGCGGGCATGATGATGTGGCGGATTATCGATCAGGACAAGCTGCGCGAGTCCGTTTATCTCACCGTTCGCACCTCCGCGATGGTTTGCTGGCTGTTCGTCGGATCGTGGACCTTTGCCTCCGTTTTCTCCTATCTCGGCGGCGAGGAGCTGATCAGCGAGTTCGTGCTCGGCCTCAATCTGGAGCCGTGGATGTTCCTGCTGCTGGCGCAGGTCATTATCTTCCTGCTGGGCTGGCCGCTGGAGTGGTCGGAAATCATCATCATCTTCGTCCCGATCTTCCTGCCGCTTCTGCCTGCATTTGGCATCGACCCGCTGTTCTTCGGCATCCTGATCGCTCTGAATCTGCAGACGTCATTCCTGACGCCGCCAATGGCGATGTCGGCCTATTATCTGAAAGGGGTCGCCCCGCCGCAGGTGCAACTCATGCAGATTTTCGCCGGGGTCATGCCGTTCCTGGTACTGATCTTCCTATCGATGTTCCTTCTGTATCAGTTCCCTGGTATCGCCCTGTGGCTGCCGGAGGCGCTTTATGGCCGATAAAGGCGCGGGGCTGCGCCCCGGCACGACGGTCGATGAGTTATGCGCGCTGACCGCTGCAGAAGCGGCGCGGCGGATTGCCGACGGTGCCGTAACCGCCCAGGAGATGGTCAGCGCATGTCTTGCCCGCATTCGCGAGCGCGAGCCCGAAGTGCAGGCCTGGGCGTATCTCGACGAAGACTACGCGCTCGGCCAAGCCCGCCGGCTGGATGAGTGGCGCGCGGCCGGGCGCGGCATCGGCCCGCTGCACGGCGTGCCCGTCGCGCTCAAGGACATCATCGACACGCGCGACATGCCCACCTGCAACGGGACGCCGCTGCACGCCGGACGCCAGGCAAGATCCGACGCTGCGATTGTTGCGCAACTCCGTCAGGCCGGCGCGGTGATCCTCGGCAAGACGGTGACGACCGAACTTGCGGTTTTTGCGCCGGGCAAGACGCACAATCCACATGACCCGGAGCGCACGCCCGGCGGCTCGTCCTCCGGCTCGGCGGCGGCCGTCGCCGCGGGGATGGTCCCGCTGGCGGTGGGCACCCAGACAGCCGGTTCGATCATCCGGCCTGCGAGCTATTGCGGGGTGTTCGGCTTCAAGCCGACGCATGGCGCGATCTCCCGCACTGGCGTTCTGACCCAGGCGCCGCCGCTGGACACGATCGGACCGTTCGGTCGCTCGGTCGAAGATTTGGCGCTGCTCACGGATGTCATGAGCGCGTATGACGAACAGGATCCCGACATGCGGCCGCGCTCGCGCGGCTTGCTGCGCGCGACCGCGGCCAGCACGCCGGCCGCGGAGCCTCTCTTCGCGTTCGTCAAAACACCGGTATGGGATGAGCACGCAGAAGACGCGACCAAGGCGGCCTTTGCCGAGCTGACGCAGGCGCTCGGTGAGCACTGCGACGAGGTCGACCTGCCCGATGTGTTCCAGCGGGGCTGGGCGTGGCAGCGGATGCTTCAGGTCGCTGGCATCGCAAAGCATTATGGACCGCTGGTGGATCGCGCGCCGGATCAAGCCAGCGAGATCATGCGCGAAATGATCGCCGAGGGCCGCAAGGTGACGGCGGTAGATTACAATACGGCGCTGGACATGCGTCAGGTGCTGACAGCCGGTCTGGACGAGGTTTTCGAGCGGTACGACGCGATCCTCACGCCTGCAAGTACCGGGCCAGCGCCGAAGGGGCTGGAAAGCACCGGCAGCCCGGTGTTCAATGCGTTGTGGACATATTGCGGCGTGCCTTGCGTGAGCCTGCCGCTGCTCGACGTCGACGGTCTGCCGCTAGGCGTTCAGCTGGTGGGCCCGCGCCAGGATGATGGCCGGCTGCTGCGCACGGCGAACTGGCTTGTCCAGCATCTTGCCGCGTTGGCGCAAGGATAGCGCGTTAAGCCGCCGTGGGAGAGAGAGTGAAAGGGTTGCCATGACGCTGACCGACAAGATTTTGGCCTTCATCGGACTGCTCGGATTAATCGCGTTCAATTCGGTGGTCCTGATCTGGGTGGCTGAGCCGGACCTGATCATTCTCGTGTCGCTCGCGCTGCTGCTCGCGGCTTATGATTTCTGGCGCGAGGTGTTCAGCAAGCCGCGCGACGGTTCGTGAGCGCACGAACACGCAGGGTTCAGCGCGCTTCCTGATCGATAAGAGGCCACGTCATGCCCGTGCTTGACACGGGCACCCATAACCGCGGATGTCGAGTTCATAAGCTGGATCGCCGGATCAAGTCCGGCGACGACGGGTCCTCGAGTCATTCCAGTCTGATCGGAAATTGCGCTAAAGCACTTTCAGCAAAAGCCTGTCCCGGACTTGATCCGGGATCGACACCGGTTTTGCGTCAGGAGCCAAAGGCGGGCGCGAAGCGACCAAAGTGCGACAAAACAAGAACTTAGAGCCTGTTCAGCGATTCGGATTTCGTTGAACAGGCTCTAGCCGCAGCTTGAGTAACCGCACTCCCGGCAGATCAGGCAGCCCTCCTGATAC
>CAZYUT010000015.1:0-27333 GCA_964650735.1 uncultured Hyphomicrobiaceae bacterium | reverse complement strand
CCCTAGCCACGCGCGATTGGTGTGGATGAATCTGGTGGATATGCGTTCGGCGCGGGTGTGGGGCCCAACCGTTCGCAGTGGAGACGCGATGATGGCGAGACCTATTTTCTTTACCCTGAGCGCAGGCGCGGCGGCGCTGGCCGCGGGAGCCGCCGCGGCGGCGCCCGCTTGGACCTACGCCGAGACCCGCGATCGGCTCACCGACACGGCGTATGTCATCGCCGCAGGCGCGCCGGCGGCCAAATTCGGCGCCGACGACTTTCAGATCCGCTTTGAATGCCGCGGCGGCGATGATTTCGTCTTCGCCGTCAAAACGCGAGAGCCGTTTAAGCGCAGCGGTTCGGTGAAAGTCCGTTACCGGATCGACAATGGCGACGATAAGAAAGTGACCTTGCGCGGCTACTCCGACTCTCGGGACGGCGGTCTAAACCACCTTGACGCGCCGGTCCTCGCCAACGCTTTTCTTGGCGGCGATAAGGTCTTTGTGCGCATCATCGGCCCAAAGAAAACGCCGCTCGAGGCGGAATTTTCGCTCGCCGACGCGACCGGGCCGATCGTCCGCACAGCGGTGGCCTGCGGGTACTTTTTGACCAAGTAGCGCAGGCGCGCCAGGACAGTCTCATTTGCCGACATGTCGCCGCGCGAGCGATCCGCGCGACGGCGCGTTGCGCCTATACGCGAAACGGGGGATTTATGACGGAAGTGCGATGCATCCTTCGCGGCAGTGAACTCGCCGTCTATCACGTCACGACAGATGGGGCGAGCGATCCGATTGAGGCGGCGGGCCTCAATCTGATCGACGACGCGCTCATCGACCTTGACGATCTGTGGGCGGTGGAGTTCGAGACGTCGCCCGCCTAGGTCTTTCCAACTAACGCGGGGACGCCGGCGCCGCCTTCACCGCCGCCGTCCGGGCCTTCGTCAGACGGCGCTTCAGGCTCCGGCTCAAACTCGAAGGCGAGTTTGCTCTCGTCGGTCGGATCGATGTCGACTTTGACGATCCCGCCGTTCTTGAGGGCGCCGAAGAGGATTTCATCCGCGATCGGCTTTTTAACGTGCTCCTGGATGACGCGGCCTAAAGGACGCGCGCCCATGTCGTCGTCAAAGCCGCGGGACGCCAGCCAACGGGTCGCCGCTTGGCTCACCTCAAACGTGACATTGCGGTCGGCGAGCTGCACTTCGAGCTGCAGCACAAATTTTTCGACGATCCGGTCGATGTCGCCGGCGCCCAGCGGCGCGAACTGCACCGTCGCGTCGAGGCGGTTGCGGAACTCCGGCGTAAACATGCGTTTGATCGCCTCGTCACGCTCATCGTCTTTTTTGCCGCCGGAAAAGCCGATTGCGAACTTAGCGGCGTCCGCCGCGCCGGCGTTCGTGGTCATGATGATCACGACATTGCGGAAGTCGATCTTCTTGCCGTTGGTGTCCGTCAGCTGACCGTTGTCCATCACCTGGAGCAAGATGTTGAAAATCTCCGGGTGCGCTTTCTCGATCTCGTCGAGCAGCAGCACCGAGTGCGGATGCTGGTCGATGGCGTCGGTGAGGAGCCCGCCCTGGTCGTAGCCGACATAGCCTGGCGGCGCGCCGATCAGGCGGCTGACGGTGTGGCGCTCCATATACTCCGACATGTCGAAGCGCAGCAGCTCCACGCCCATCAGCGAGGCAAGCTGGCGGGCCACTTCGGTCTTGCCGACGCCCGTCGGGCCGGAGAACAGATAGCAGCCGATCGGCTTTTCCGGTTCCCGCAGGCCCGCGCGCGCCAGCTTGATCGCGGAGGACAGCGCCTCTATCGCCTGGTCCTGGCCGAACACGACCCGCTTGAGGTCTTCGCTCAGATTCTTCAGCAACTCGGCGTCCGACTTGGTGACGGTCTTCGGCGGAATGCGGGCCATCGTCGCGATGGTTGCTTCGATCTCCTTCACGCCGATCGTCTTGCGCCGCTTGTTCTCAGGAACGAGCATCTGCGAGGCGCCGGTTTCGTCAATCACGTCGATCGCCTTGTCCGGCAGCTTGCGGTCATGGATGTACTTCGCCGAAAGCTCAACAGCCGCCTTCATGGCCTGATTGGAGTATTTCAGCCCGTGGAAATCTTCGTAGTACGGCTTCAGGCCCTTCAGGATTTCGACAGCGTCGGCGACGCTCGGCTCGCTCACGTCGATTTTCTGGAACCGGCGAACCAGCGCGCGGTCCTTCTCAAAGTGCTGGCGGTACTCCTTGTAGGTGGTCGACCCCATGCAGCGCAGCACGCCCGACTGAAGCGCAGGCTTGAGCAAGTTGGACGCATCCATCGCGCCGCCCGAGGTCGCGCCCGCGCCGATCACGGTGTGGATTTCATCAATGAACATGATCGCGCCGGGGTAGGCCTCGATCTCGCGCATTACGGCCTTCAGCCGCTCCTCGAAATCGCCGCGATAGCGTGTGCCCGCCAGCAGCGCGCCCATGTCGAGCTGGAAAATGGTGGCGTTGGCCAACACTTCGGGTACTTCGCCATTGACGATCTTGCGCGCCAGGCCCTCAGCTATCGCGGTTTTGCCGACGCCCGGGTCGCCAACAAAGAGCGGATTGTTCTTCTGGCGGCGGCAGAGCACCTGAATCGTGCGATTGACCTCGCGCTCGCGCCCGATGAGCGGGTCGATACGGCCTTCGCTCGCCTTTTCGTTGAGATTGACGCAGTAGACATCCAGCGCATCGCCCGAGCGCTTTTTCTCGTCGCCCTGGTCCATGGTGGCTGCGTCGTCCTCCACACCGCGCGCGGGGCGCGGATCCGACATGCCGGGACGCTTGGCGATCCCGTGCGAGATGAAGTTGACGGCATCGAAGCGGGACATGTTCTGCTCTTGCAGAAAATAGGCCGCGTGGCTTTCCCGCTCATTGAAGATGGCCACCAGCACGTTGGCGCCGGTGACTTCTTCCCGGCCCGACGACTGCACATGCACCACCGCGCGGTGGATCACACGCTGAAAACCGGCGGTCGGCTGGGCTTCACTGCCGTCCTCCAGGATCAGGTTGTCGAGCTCGTGATCGAGATACTCGATGAGCTTGGCCCGCAAGACGTCGAGATCGACATTGCACGCGCGCATCACCGTGGACGCGTCACGGTCATCGATCAGCGAGAGCAAGAGGTGTTCCAGCGTCGCGTACTCATGGGTGCGCTCGTTTGCGTATTCCAGAGCACGGTGGAGCGATTCTTCCAGACTAGTTGAGAGCGAGGGCACGATCCGAATTCACTCCTTTTCCATGGTACATTGCAGAGGATGCTGATGCTGCCGCGCAAAGCTCATCACCTGGGTGACCTTCGTTTCGGCAACCTCGTAGGTGTAGACCCCACAGATCCCGACACCCTTGGTGTGCACGTGCAGCATGATCCGCGTGGCTTCCTCGGTGCCTTTGTTGAAGAAGCGTTCGAGCACGTAAACGACGAACTCCATCGGGGTATAATCGTCGTTCAGCAACAGCACCTTGTAAAGACTCGGCTTCTTCGTCTTTGGCCGGGTGCGGGTAACGATCCCCGTCTGAGCGTCGCCTTCGCCATCGTCCTTTCCGGGAACATCGTCCGAAAGAACCGGGGCGCTTTCGCCCATCCCGCCAGTCTGATCAGCCGTCTTCATATTCGCCGTCCAGGGTGCCTCCACCATGATCTGCGCTCTTTGTGGCTGATTTCAAGAGGAATTGCCCTTCCTGTAACGAACCCTGCCGCCAACACCTTCCGCCCGGTGCGGCGGCGCCGTCGAAGCCCCCGGAGTGGCGCGCCCGACAGCAAGAAGCAGCCGGCTTCGCGGGCTTAACACCAGAGTATGGTGCCGCCGTCGCTTGTTCAACATCTTGGTGCCCCAGCGGCGATGTTGCGCGGAGGGGGGCGTCCGTCATTGTTGCGCCACTTAGCCCAATCATAGCTAAGAATGCCTGCGGCGAAAAGCTCTGCTGCCGTGCCGTTCGCAACCCTCTCCCCAGGGTTGCCGTATTCACAGGTTCCACAACCATAACGTCTTCTTAACGTCGATCGCAGAGTGTGTTGAGGCGTGTCCCGTTGCGGGACGGTAACCGGCAACGAGCGCGCCGCGCGTGGAGGTCGAGGGAGTTGTTGATGCGTCAGTGGGTTTGTCGCGTCGAGCGGGTGCGCTGTGTCAGTGGGAACCGCGCCAGCCGCATTTTCCCAAATGAATTTATTATCTTGGCAAGCCATCTGGCGCTGGCTGCAATCGTGGTCCTCCTTTGGACGCCCCATGCGGCCGCGTATTCGCCGCCCCAGGCCGCGCTCGTCATCGACGCCAATTCGGGCAAGACGCTTCACGCGAGCAATGCGCGCGCCCCGCGCTACCCTGCGTCGCTGACCAAGGTTATGACGCTTTACGTGTTGTTCGAGTATCTGCGCGACGGCCGTCTCGCGATGGACACGCGACTGACGGTCTCTGCAAACGCGGCGAAACGTCCCCCGTCCAAGGTCGGGTTCAAGCCGGGTGACAACCTCACTGTGCGCGCTGCCATTCGTCTGCTGATCACCAAGTCCGCCAATGACGTCGCCGCTGTGATCGCGGAAAACATCGCCGGCTCGGAAGCCGCCTTCGCCCGGATCATGACGCGCACGGCGCGCGGGATGGGCATGAGCGACACCACCTTCCGCAACGCCTCGGGCCTGCCGGACAGCGAACAGAAGACCACCGCACACGACATGGCGATACTCGCGCAGCGCGTGCTCACGGACTTTCCCGAGCATGCGGATTATTTCAAGACCAGATACGCCAAATTTCGCGGCAAGACCTACCGCAATCACAATCGCCTGCTGTTCACCTACAATGGCCTGCAGGGCCTGAAGACCGGCTTCATCCGCGCCTCGGGCTTCAACGTGATGCTCGCCGCGGAGCGCGGGGGGAAGCGGCTGATCGCCATCGTCATGGGCGGCCGGTCGGCTCGGGCGCGCGATGCGCTAGCGCGCCAGCTCATGGATGCGGCGTGGGCGGAAGCGTCGGTGCGCGCGCCAGAAATGGCGGCGCATTTGCCGCAGCGCAACCCCGCCTTCATGCCCAGCGAACGCGAGCAGACAATCCGCCACCACTTCGCCAGCGCCGGCGGCTCGCCAGCGGCGATGCTCTTCAGGCATTTGCAGTCGTCGGCGCCTGTCCCGCGCGAACAGGTTGCGCCGGCCGAAGCGCGGAAGATCCAGGCGCGTCTCGGCGCGCGGCCCGAACCCGAGCCGCAGCCTCAGCAGCCGCAGGCCGCCTCGCACGACCCGCGACAGGCGCGCGGTTCAGCCCAGCCGGCGGGGCTCGCTGGCCCATATCACGTACAGGTAGGGGCCTATGTCTCGGCGGATGATGCGCGCCGCAGGCTCAAGTCGGTTACGGCCAAGGCGGACCGCCTGCTTGAAGGCGCGCCTCAGCAAGCGCTCGCCGCCGAAGTTGATGGTCGTGAGGTCTTCCGTGCACGGTTCGGCGGGTTTGACCGGGCCGAGGCGCAAACCATCTGCGACAAGCTGAAGCAGCGCTCAGTGGAGTGCATCGCGGTGGCCGCCCGGTAAGCCAGACAGCCCGGCTTGATTACTCCGCCGCGATGCTCTGCGGCCCGGGCGTCATCTCGCGGACATCGACGAAGTGCCCGGCAATCGCCGCAGCGGCCGCCATGGTGGGCGACACCAGATGCGTGCGGCCCTTGAAGCCTTGCCGGCCCTCAAAGTTGCGGTTCGAGGTGGAAGCGCAGCGCTCGCCCGGCGAGAGCTTGTCAGCGTTCATCGCCAGGCACATCGAGCAGCCCGGCTCGCGCCAGTCGAAGCCGGCGGCCTTGAAAATCTCGTCCAGCCCTTCGGCTTCCGCCTGCGCCTTCACCAGACCAGAGCCGGGCACGATCATCGCCTGCAGGTTTTCGTTCACGCGCCGACCGGCGACGATCTTGGCGACGGCGCGCAAGTCTTCGATCCGCGCATTCGTGCACGAACCGATGAAGACCCGGTCCAACTTGATGTCGGTGATCTTGGTGCCCGGCGTCAGGCCCATGTAATCGAGCGCACGGCGCATCGCGGCCGCCTTGGCGTGGTCCTCCAGATCCGCCGGATCCGGCACGCGGCCCTCGACGGAGACGACATCCTGCGGGCTGGTGCCCCAGGTAACAAGCGGCGGCAGATCGGCGGCGTCGAGGCGGACCTCGGTGTCGAACGCGGCATCATCGTCCGAGTAAAGCGTCTCCCAGTGGCGCATCGCCATTTCCCAAACCGCGCCCTTCGGCGCGCGCGGACGCCCACGCAAATACGCGAAGGTGCGCTCATCCGGCGCGATCATGCCGGCGCGCGCGCCCGCCTCGATGGACATGTTGCACACCGTCATGCGGCCTTCCATCGACAGCGCGCGGATCGCTTCGCCAGCATATTCGATCACATGGCCGGTGCCGCCCGCCGTGCCGATCTCGCCGATGATCGCCAGGATGATGTCCTTCGCGGTGACGCCCGGAGGGATTTCGCCATCGACCACCACGCGCATGTTCTTGGCCTTTGACTGGATCAGCGTCTGGGTGGCCAGCACATGCTCGACTTCGGAGGTGCCAATGCCGTGCGCCAGCGCGCCGAACGCGCCATGCGTGGAGGTATGGCTGTCGCCGCAGACGATCGTCGTGCCGGGCAGCGTGAAGCCCTGCTCCGGTCCGATGATGTGAACGATGCCCTGGCGGTCATCCAACTCGTCGAAGTAGTCGATTCCAAACTCGGCGCAATTGTCCGCGAGCGTCTTGACCTGCAGCGCGGATTCCGGGTCGTCGATGCCGCCCGAGCGGTCCGTGGTCGGCACATTGTGATCGACCACGGCCAGCGTGCTGTCGGCCCTTCGCACCTTGCGCCCGGCAAGGCGAAGCCCCTCGAACGCCTGCGGGCTGGTCACTTCGTGAATGAGATGGCGGTCAATATAGATCAGCGATGTGCCGTCTTCCTGCGTATCAACAAGGTGATCGTCCCAAATCTTGTCGTAAAGCGTTCGTCCACCAGTGTTCGCCATCTCATTATCCTCCGGTTATTATCCCGTTTTCCGCCGATATTGGCGTTCGCGAGGCGCGAGCCAACATCTGCAGTCAACGCCGGGGTTATGATTTGTCCTTTTCGCCGTCGGCTTCGGTGCCGGTCTCTTCGTCCTCCACGACCGGCACCTCGTCCAGCGTCGCCTCGGTCATCAGGTCGCGCGCCTGACCAACCCAATTGTCGCGTTCTATCTGGCCGCCCAAACCCAGCGCGTCGTCCACCTTGGCGATATCCTCGTCGGAGAATGCCGCAATCTGGCCGTACTGGATGACGCCAAGCTTGCGCAGTTGCGCCTGAATATCGCTGCTGATGCCAGAGATGCGGGTGAGATCATCGGGCGCGCCCTTTGGCTTCTTGAAGCCCTTGAACGGCTTGGCGCCATCCGCCGTGCGCACGCGCGCATCGCGCCGCTCGGGGATGCGGGCTGCCTTGCCGCGCAGGCCGCGCAGATAATAAAGCTTGGCGCGGCGCACCTTGCCGCGGCGCACGAGCTCGATGGACTCGATCAGGGGCGAATACACAGGAAACACACGCTCGACCCCCTCGCCATAGGAGATCTTGCGCACGGTGAAACTCTCCTGAAGGCCGTGGCCGCTGCGCGCGATGCACACGCCCTCGAACGCCTGCACGCGCTCGCGGTTGCCCTCGACGACGCGCACGTTCACGCGCACTGTGTCGCCCGGCTGGAACGGCGGAACGCGGCGCTTCTGCTCGATCGCGGCGGCCTGCTCCCGCTCGATTTCGTCAATGATGTTCATGGTTCAAACCCTCTGCCGCGGGCCGCGCGATCACGCTGCCGCCAGTTCGCCTTTCGCCACATGCATGGGAAGTTGTGGCAGGTGATAAAATACTTTGACGCGCTTGTCGACCGGTTTTGCAATCGTAAGATGACACGCCTGCGCGTCAGCGCTACCGCCCAGCTTCGACCGGCTGCGTTTCCGGCGCTTCGCTGTCGCCGCCCTCGGCAATTTCTTCGGCCCAGAGCGTTGCCGAAGGCGCGGGCTGCGAGGGACCGAGCACATACTCGCCCTGCTCCTCCGGCGCGGCGCGGCGCGTCATGCGGTAGATCGTGAAGGCCGCGATCCCCAGATGGATTAGCGCAAGGTAGGCGGCAAACCCCTCCGGACCGAAATAGCTCATCAGCCATCCTGCGCCTGAGGGTCCCAGGATCGCGCCCGCGCCGAACAGCAGCACGAGCGTCCCGCTTGCCGCCACCATCTGGTTGGGCTCTAGCCAGTCATTGGTATAGGCAAGGAAGATTGGATAGAGGCTCAACACAAAACCGCCCATCAGCGCGCAGGCCAGCAACAGCGCGATGAAGGACGCCCCGGCAACCGCCTGCATCAATAACGAGGCGATCGCGGCCGTGATTGCAATCGCGAGGATCACTTTCCGGCGGTCGAAGATGTCGGACAGCTTGCCCAGCGGCCATTGCAGCACGACCCCGCCCATCACCAGCGCGATCATGAAAATCGAGACCTCCGCGACCGATAGCCCAAGTCTGCTCGCATAGACCGGCGCCATCCCGAGGATCACGCCCTGGCCGATACCCGTTGCGAAACAGCCGATCGCGCCCAGCGGCGCCTTGCGGACGAGGTATAGGATGCTGACGGATTGCGGTGTCGAGGCATCCGGCTGCGGCGTGGCGGTCAGCAGGATCGGCACCAGCGCGATCGAGATCACGATCGAGCAGAGAATGAACAGGGCGGAGGTCTCGGGCGGCGCGGCGTTCAGCATTCCCTGACCCGCTGCCAGACCCATGTACCCAATGACCCAGTATAATGCCAGGATGCTGCCCCTGAGGTTGTTGGGGACGCTGTGGTTCAGCCAGCTTTCGGTGACCACGTACAGACCGGCGAAGCTGAGACCGGTGACAAATCGCATAGCTGTCCACACAGTCGGCTCGACGAACAGGCTATGGACCAGAATGGCGATCGACGCGAGCGAGGCCAGAGCGCCAAAGGTCCGGACATGGCCGACGTTGCGCAGCAAGGTCGGGGTGAGCAAGGAGCCTGCAAGGAAGCCAAGGTAGAAGCCCGACATCATCAGGCCGGTAATCCCGTCGCCAAACCCTTCGGATTCGGCGCGCAGACCAAGCAGACTGCTCTGCAGGCCATTGCCCGCCAGCATTGCGCCCATGCCGAGCAGCAGCGCCCAGATCTTGAGCGCGGCCGAGGCTGTGGTGTCGGGACCCGGCGCGGCGGCGGTCGTCATTTTCGGTCTCCGTCAATAACCCGGCCGCGACCGTCGCAGGATCAATCTTTACGATCCGGCCAGAGTGTTCCCCAGCAGCTCGGTGAACGCATCCCAGGATTTGCGGTCGGCCCGCTCTTGATAGCGATCGGAGCCGAAGACCGTAAAGGCATGCGGCGCGCCCGAATAAACCTGGATCTCGTAGGTCACGCCCGCATCTTCCAGTTCGCGTGACAGCTGGGCAACGTCATCCATCGAGATCGAGCTGTCCGCCCCGCCGTGCAGCACCAGGATCGGCGGCGTGTCCGCCGCATAGCTCTGCCCCTCCGGCGTAGACAGCCCGCCGTGGAAGCTCGCATAGCCGACGACATTCTCCGCCTGGCCTGAGCGCGCCAGCTCCAGCGTCGCCGCGCCGCCAAAGCAATAGCCCATAACGACCGCAGCATCGCCGCCGCCCAGCCGCCGCGCTTCGTCCAGCCCGGCGAGGATCAGCCTGCGCATCTTCTCACGGTCATTATAGAGTTTTGCGGTCTCAGCCTTCTTCGCGCCGGTCTCTACCGGGCGGTTTCCCTTGCCGTACAGGTCGACCGCAAACGCGTCATAGCCCATTTCCACGAGCATGTCGGCGCGCTGGCGCTCATAATCGGTCAGCCCGTCCCAATCATGGATGATGAGCACGAGGCCCGCGGCATCTTCGCCGGCATCGGCGTGATAGCCCTCATAGGCCGCGCCATCGACCTCGTAGGTCACGACCTCACCGGCCCAAGCCGAGGCGGCGAAGCACAGCGCCGCAAGCGTGGTCAGCAGGTATTTCATCGCAGATCGCTCCCGTATGCTAAAGATGCGCCGCGCATTCGCGCAGCTGTTCCCTGCCCCCTTACAAGGAAATGGGGCCCAGAGTCATCTGCATTCAGGACGCGGCGAAGTCGAGATCGGCCGGGGAGATCAGCACATCGAACTGCTCGCACCAGATGACAACGCTCGGGTATTCCTGCAGGTTGACGCCGTCAGGGATCGGGTATCGCTGACTGCCCTCGAAGCTGCGAAGCTGGCCAAGATCAACGAACATCGTGCCGGTTACATCGCCGGACGCGCGGATATTCTCTTTGGGCACCAGATAGACGTGGTATTTCGGCCCCGGCCCGACCTTGAAGCTCGGCTCCAGGAACACCGTGCCCTCGTAAACCGTGACCTCGCCTTCGCCCCAGTGGATCGGGTCGCTTGGATCGGCATGGATGAAGGTGCCGCGCGCCACGACCTGCGTGCGTTCTTCGGCGGCCAGTTGTTCAGCGGCCGGCGGCGGCGGAAAGACGTAGGGGAACAGAAAGAACCCAAGCGCGACGCCGAAGCCCGTGCCGAGCACGGCGCCGATCAGAAAGGTAATGGCCAGCCGCATCATCCACGCTCCCACGCGCTTCCCGGCGCCCGCGCGCCTCCCGCGACCTGATTACCCCGGCCCGGCCTGGCGGGAAAGCTCAAACCGGGCGCAACCGGCATTGCTCGCGGAGTTTTGAACGACCGTTCTGGAGCGCATGGAGCCGGCCGCTCAAGGCCAAGGCGAGACGCGCCGCCTTATGGCCGGGGCCCCACATAGGGCGGATAATGCCGGGCATCGACGCAGGCACGACCGTCCCAATAGTAATATTCGCCGCAGCTGCGCGGGCGGTGCGAATAGAACTGTGCGCGCGGCGCGTCAGTGCCGTCGCCGAGATGCGGGCGGCGGGGGTCGAAACCGCTCTTGCGGCGAGGTTCCGGCTCGTCCGGCGGCGTGAGCGCGGCTTCGGCATCGCCGTCGGCATGTCCGCGAGGCTCCGGCACATAATGATCATCGTAGCGCGGCCCGCGATCGTAGCGGCGCGGCCGGTCATAGCCGTAAGAGTCTCCGTAGCGCGGCCGGTCATAATGATGCTCCGGCAAGAACGGGAGCCGTTCCTCCTCGTAACCCGGTTCGGCATAGTAATCCCGCTCGTCGTAATACTCTTCGTCCTCGCCGTACCGCGGCGGCGGGCCATACCGCTCGTAGCGCTCCTCATAATAGCGCGGCGGTGCGTCGTAATAATCGGCTGGCCCGTAATATTGCGCGGAAGCGGCTTGCGCGCCGGCGAGCACGGTCCCAGCGGCTATCAACATTGTCAGTGCGCGCGACATCGGCGTCCCCCCATCAGATCATTGGGCAATCCATCGGCAGCCGGAGGTGGCATCCGGCGCATGTCGCAACACAGTAGCCTCATTTTGAAACAAAATTGATCGGAAACCGCGCGGAGAGTTAATGCTTTTGGCGTGGGCGCGGGTTGCTCTCAGCCAGCCGCTTGCGCCTTAGAGCTCTTCGCCCGTCAACAGGTCCGGCCGGCGCGCCCGCGTCAAGGCGAGCGCCTGGTCGCGCCGCCACCGTGCGATGCGCGCATGATCGCCCGAGATCAGCACGTCGGGGATCTCTCGCCCCTCCCAGATGCGCGGGCGGGTGTATTGCGGATATTCCAGCAAGCCGAATTCGAAACTTTCCTCCGCCAGCGAGGCGCGCTCGCCGACCACGCCGGGCAGAAGCCGCACACAGGCATCGATCAGCACCATCGCCGGCAGTTCGCCGCCCGACAGCACGTAATCACCAATCGAGATGTCCTCAGCCCCCCGCGCATCGAGCACGCGCTGGTCCACGCCCTCGAAGCGCCCGCACAGCAACAGCGCGCCTGGCCCGGCGCTAAGATCGCGCACCCGCGCCTGGGTCAGCGGCTTGCCGCGCGGGGACAAGTAGATGAGCGGCAGACTCGGATGCTTCGCCCGGCCTGCGTCGATGGCCGCGCCGACGACATCCGGGCGCATGACCATCCCTGGGCCGCCGCCTGCCGGCGTGTCATCCACCGAGCCGTGCTTGTCAGTGGCGAAGTCGCGGATATTGATTGCGTCCAGCGCCCAGAGGCTCTCCTCCAGCGCGCGCCCCGACAGGCTCTCGCCCAGCGGCCCGGGGAACATCTGCGGATAGAGCGTAAGCACGCAGGCACGCCACGGATCGCGCGCAGCCGTCTCGGCGCTGTCGGAATTCGCTGCCATGCTTGCGTGATAGTCCTTTCAGGCTTGTGTGTCACCCTTCTGCCCGCAACCTCCTCCCCGCAACTTGCAATAACCGCGCCTGACGCGTAAGCAACCGCGAGAAACGCTACAGGGACCGCAGCCATGACCGACCGCCCGTTGCTCGCCATCATCCTTGCCGCCGGACAGGGTACGCGGATGAAATCCCGCACGCCCAAGGTGCTGCACGAGGTCGCGCGCCGGCCCATGGTCGGGCATGTGCTGGATGCGGCGCGTGCAGCGGGCGCGGACGAGGTCGCTGTTGTCATCGGCGTCGGCGGGGAGCAGGTGCGCGCGGCCATCGCGTCGGAGGATGCCGATGCAAGGGTGTTCGTCCAGGAGGAACAACTGGGCACGGCCCACGCGGTGGATGCAGCGCGGGAGGCGTTCGCCGCCTTCGCTGGCGATGTGCTCGTGCTTTACGGCGACACGCCGCTGATCCGCCCAGAAACGCTGCGCCGGCTGCGCGAGGCTCTCAGCGATGGCTCGGCGCTGGCCGTGCTCGGCTTCGACGCGGCGGACCCGACGGGCTATGGCCGGCTGCTGCGCGACGAGGAAGGCGCGCTGATCGGCATCCGCGAAGAGAAGGATGCCAGCGCGGATGAGCGCGCGATCCGCCGGTGCAACTCCGGCGTCATGGCCTTCCGCGCCGAGGCCTTGCGCGACGTGCTGCCGCGCATCGGCAACGACAACGCCAAGGGTGAGTACTACCTCACCGATGCGGTCGCGCTGGCGCGTGGCCAGGGCTACGGCGTCGCCGTGGCGATGGGCGAGGAGGCGGAAGTGCTCGGCGTGAACGACCGGGCCCAGCTCGCCGCGGCCGAAGCGGAGATGCAGACGCGGCTGCGCGCGGCAGCGATGGCCGGCGGCGCGACGCTGATCGACCCGGCGAGCGTCACCTTCAGCCATGACACGGCGCTTGGCCAGGATGTGGTGGTCGAGCCAAACGTGATCTTCGGCCCCGGCGTGCGCATCGGCGACGGCGCGCGCATCAACGGCTTCTCGCATATCGAGGGGGCGCATATCGGTCCTGGGGCAGTGGTCGGCCCGTTCGCGCGGCTGCGCCCCGGCGCGGAACTCGGCGAGAATGTCAAGATCGGCAACTTCGTGGAGGTCAAGAAGGCGCGGATCGCGGACGGCGCGAAGGTCAACCATCTGAGCTACATCGGCGATGCGCGCATCGGCGCGGGCGCGAATGTCGGCGCGGGCACCATCACCTGCAACTATGACGGCTACGACAAGCACATCACCGACATCGGCGCCGGCGCGTTCATCGGCTCGAACAGCGCCCTGGTAGCCCCCGTCAAGATCGGGGAACGCGCCTACATCGGCTCGGGCAGCGTCATCACCAAGGATGTCGGCCCCGGATCCCTGGCGCTCAGCCGCGCGCCGCAGGAAGAGCGCGAGGGCTGGGCCGACCGCATGGCGGCGCGGCGGGGTCGCGACAAACGCTGATGGCGTATGAAACGGGCTGTAACGTGCTTTGATTTGGTTTAGCGCTGCTTTCCCGATAAATCTTCACGCCAATTCAAACAAATCTTCAAAGTGCTCGCGTTAACTGTCGCCGCAACCGACGGCGAAGCGCCAGGCTGCGCGGTGAACACTCGCATGGAGGGATGTCGCGATGTGTGGGATTGTGGGAATTCTCGGCTCCGCGCCGGTCGCTGAGCCGCTGTTGGAGGCGCTGAGGCGGCTGGAGTATCGCGGCTACGACTCGGCTGGCATCGCCACAGTGGAAAACGGGCGGATCGACCGGCGGCGCGCGCCCGGCAAACTCGATGCGCTGCAAACCGTGCTCGCCGGTCAGCCGCTGTCCGGCAAGGCCGGCATCGGGCACACGCGCTGGGCAACACACGGCGCGCCGACCGAAAACAATGCGCATCCGCATGTCTCTGGCCCTGTCTCGCTGGTGCATAACGGAATAATCGAGAACTTCGCGGCGTTGCGCCGAGAGCTCGAAGATGACGGCGTGACCTTCGACAGCCAGACTGATAGCGAGGTGATCGCGCATCTGCTGGCCCGCGAGATCGCGCGAGGCAACAGCCCCGAAGCCGCGACCACGGCTGTGCTGGCGCAACTGGAGGGCGCATTCGCGCTGGCCATCATTTTCGCGGGGCATGACGACCTGATGATCGGCGCCCGCAAGGGCAGCCCGCTGGCGCTGGGCCACGGCAACGGCGAGATGTATCTCGGTTCGGATGCGATTGCGCTCGCGCCGCTGACCAGCGAGATCACCTATCTCGAAGAGGGCGATATCGCGGTGATGACCCGGGCCGGCGCGCGCATCTACGATGAAACCGGCGCGGAAGTGGAGCGGCCACGGCAAAAGGGCGTTGCCTCGGCGCTGATGGTCGACAAGGGCAACTACCGCCATTTCATGGCCAAGGAGATCCACGAGCAGCCGGAGGTGATCGCCCACACGATCGCGCATTACGCCGACCTGGCCGAGCGGCGCGTTGACATCCCGAATCTGGAGCTAGATTTGTCCCGGCTATCCCGCGTGACGCTGTCGGGATGCGGCACAGCCTACTATGCCGGGCTGGTGGCGAAATACTGGTTCGAGCGATATGCGCGGTTGCCCGTGGAGATCGACGTAGCTTCGGAGTTCCGGTATCGCGAAGCGCCGCTGCCCGACAACGGACTGGCGATCTTCATCAGCCAGTCGGGCGAGACCGCGGATACTCTGGCCGGCCTGCGCTATTGCCGCGAGCATGGCCAGCACATCGCCTCGGTCGTCAACGTCCCGCATTCCTCCATCGCGCGCGAATCCGATATCGTGCTGCCGACGCTCGCCGGACCGGAAATCGGCGTGGCCTCGACCAAGGCGTTCACCTGTCAGCTTGCGGTCCTGGCCTGCCTGGCGATCGCCGCCGGCAAGGCGCGCGGGCACATCGACGATGCGCTGGAGCAGGAGCTTGTCGGCGCGCTGGTCGAACTTCCCCGCCTGATGAGCCGGGTGCTGCGGGACGAGCAGCGCTTCGTGAACATCGCCCATCAACTTTCCCACGCGCAGGACATGCTCTATGTAGGGCGCGGCGCGAATTATCCGCTGGCGCTGGAAGGCGCGCTCAAGCTCAAGGAAATCTCCTACATCCACGCCGAGGGCTTTGCCGCGGGCGAGTTGAAGCACGGCGCGATCGCCCTGATCGACGAGAATGTGCCGGTCGTCGTCATCGCCCCGCCGGGCCGCACGCATGAAAAAACCATGTCCAACATGCAGGAGGTCGCCGCGCGCGGCGGCAAGATCGTCCTGCTGACTGGCGAATCAGGCGGCGCGCCGGACTGCGCGGTCATGGCGGACTGCCGGCTGCCGGATGTCCACGAGTTTGTCGCGCCGGTCCTTTATGCGCTGCCGGTGCAGTTGCTCGCCTATCACACGGCCGTTTGGCGCGGCACGGATGTGGACCAGCCGCGCAACCTGGCGAAGTCCGTGACGGTGGAATGAGTCCATGACTGTGGAATGAGCCTGTGGGAATTCGGTCACAGTCTTGCCTTCGTGCTCTGACTAGGTGAGAGATAACGAGAACGCTACTTTCGGCGTTGCATCTTCCGGTTGGAACGGCATGCGCTTTATCCCGCTCTTCTCAGCACTCACGGCACTGGTCTGCGCCGTCGCGTTCGCGGGGCCAGCGGCTTCGCAGTCGCAGGAGAGCCTGCGCAAGCTGTCGGAGATCTACAAGCTCATCCAGGACGACCAGGCGCGCGAGGCCGTTGAACAGCTTAATGCACTGCTCGAAGAAACCCCGGGGGATTCTGCGACGGCGGCCAGCGCCCTGCTCCTGCGCGGGCAAGCCTACGCCAAGGCGGGCCGCCACGCGCAGGCGCTTTCAGACTTCAACGCGGCGCTGTGGCTGCAAGGACTGAATCCAAGCCAGCGCAGGGATGCGGTCGCCGGTCTGCAGGCCGCGCTCGGCGAACTGGGGCTAGCGGAGGAGGATGCCGCTCCTGCTGCCGTGCAAGATGCCGATCCGCAGCGAACCGCGAGCATCCCGACCTCGATTCCGACCTCGACCGACGAGGATGAGGAACCGGCCGCCGCCCCTGCCCCTGCCCCGGAGACAACGCCGGCGGCTGAAGCGGTCAGCGCGCCGCAGACAACGCGCGCGCCAGCGGCGGCCGCCTGGCAGACCGAGGTTGAGACGTCCGACACCGAGGAAAGCGACAGCATTGGCAGCTTCTTCAGCAGCCTGTTCGGCGGCGGGTCGGATGAGCCGGACCCTGCGCCGCAACGGGAAACGCAAACCGCTGCGTCCTCCGGCTGGACGGCGAGCACCACGGACGCCGCCACAACCTCATCTGGATCCGGCAGCGAGCGAGTCTACCGGGTGCAAATCGCCTCGGTGGGCACGCGCGACGGCGCGGAGTCCGAGGTGCGTCGCCTCTCCCGGCTGCTCGGCGATGCGCTGGAAGGGGAGACCCCTAGCATCCAGCGCACCGACACGGACCAGGGCAATACCTACTTCCGGATCGTGGTCGGACCGAAACCATCGCGCGACGCGGCCAGCAGCATGTGCGACAAATTCAAGTCGCGCGGGGTGGACTGCCTCGTCGTTTCCAGCCGCTGAGGCTACGCCTGGCGCATCGCCGCCGCATTCGACCAGCAGGTCTGCGATCAGCGCTTTTTTCTGATATTCTAACGAAAAGTGATTACGTTGCTGCCGGTTTCGCGGTGTGCATGAGTGATGGGTAATGAACGGAACATCTCAGCAGCCTCCTTCCGGTCCTGGATCGCAGCGGCCGCGCCGGCGCCGCGCAAGCCTCGCCCGCCTGTTTGTCGGCGGCAAAAGGGATGAAAGCCCCCGCATCGGCACGCGGCTGCGCAATTATCTATTCACTGGACTGATTATCGTCGGTCCAATCAGCATCACGGTCTACATCGTCTGGTGGTTCGTGGGTTTGATCGACGCATGGGTCAAGCCCTTGCTACCCGACCTTGCCGACATCGAGCGCAACCTGCCCTTCGACTTACCGTTTCCCATCTCGGCGCTGCCCGATATCCCCGGCGTCGGGCTGATCGTCGCGATCATCGGGCTGATGCTGATCGGCGCGCTGACGGCCAACCTGTTCGGGCGCACCCTCTTCGGCTACGGCGAACTGATGCTCGGGCGCATGCCCATCGTGCGCAACGTTTACGGCGCGCTCAAGCAGATCTTCGAAACGGTGCTGTCGAAAAGCGGCAGCAGCTTTCAGCGGGTCGGCCTGATCGAGTATCCGCGCCCGGGCCTCTACAGCATCATTTTCATCTCGACCGAGACGCGTGGTGAAATCCAGGCACGGCATGAACCTGATCAACTCGTGAGCGTATTTCTCCCCACGACGCCGAACCCGACTTCAGGCTTTCTTCTATTTGTGCCGGAAAAGGACATCAAGATGCTCGACATGAGCGTCGAGGAGGCCGCGAAGCTGATCATCTCCGCTGGCCTTGTCGTGCCTGACTATGCCGAGACGCCGGACGAGGCCGCCGAGCGGATCGGAGCCGCGTCGCGGCGCGCCGGGCACGAAAGCCAAAAGGAACCAGCAAAGAAGCATGGCGACACTGCGCCGGTCTAACGCAGCGCCGCCGTGGAGACTTTAATCGGAGGGAATCAGCACCGAGTCGATAACATGGATGATGCCGTTATCGGCTTCGATGTCGGCCTGCACGACGTTCGCGCCGTCGACCGTCACCGCCTGCGTATGCGCATCCTTCTCGACAGCCAGCAAGCGGTCGCCGCCCTGCTTGATCGTCGACACGTGGATGCGCCGGCCAGGCAGCATGTTCGAGGCCAGTTCGCGCGGCAAAACATGATAGGACAGGATCGCAACGAGCTGATCCCGGTTCTCAGGCTGCAGCAAGCTCTCGACTGTGCCCTCGGGCAGCTTTTCGAAGGCCGCATCAGTCGGCGCGAAGACGGTCAGGTTCTCGCCAGTGGCAAGAGCATCGGCCAGACCGGCCGCCTGCGCGGCCGCGAGCAGTGTCCCGAACTGTCCAGCCTGGTCGGCCGTCTCAACGATATTTGCCGCATTCGCAGGCGCAGATACCCCGAAGGCAAGCGCTGCGACTGCGCCGATTAGAACCTTACGCATGGGTCGTCTCCTTTCACGAGGTGGACGCATCACGCGCCAGGCGGTTGCGGCCCGGCGCGCGTTTGAAAAGTTAACAAGCGACGCCCCATCAACGCGGCCTGTGACCAAGTAGATCACAGCGGGACAATGCGTTCTCATCACATCCAGAATTTGATCTGGATCAAAGCACGATGGTGTCAAGTTAGCTTGACTGCTCCCAGTGTCAGATAAGGAGCGATCTTATGAGAGAAGCCATCCGCAAACATCTCGGCGCACGCGTGCCGCGTTACACCAGCTATCCCACAGCTCCCCACTTCTCGGCTGATGTTGGCGCAGAAACACTGAGCGCCTGGCTCGCGGACGTGGCTCACAGCTCCAACCTGTCACTCTACCTGCACGTGCCGTTCTGCCAGAAGATGTGCTGGTACTGCGGCTGCAACATGCGCCTCGTCGCGCGGTACGACCCGGTCGCGGCCTATGTCGACCGGCTGGTCGCCGAAATCCATCAGAAGGCCGACGCGCTCGGCCACCGCCACACGGTGACGCATATCCACTGGGGCGGCGGCACGCCCACGACACTCTCGCCGGCAGACTTCGCGCGGGTCGATGCGGCGATCCGCGAGCGCTTCGATGTCGCGCAAGACGCTGAGATCGCGGTGGAGATCGACCCGCGCACGCTGAGCGAAGAGACGGTCGCGGCCCTGGCGCAGATGGGCTGCAACCGCGCCAGCCTCGGAGTGCAGGAGTTCGACCCGCAGGTGCAGCTCGCGATCAACCGCGTCCAGCCTTATGAAACGGTCGAGAAGGTCTGCGGCTGGCTCCGCGCGGCGGGCATAAACGCGCTCAACTTCGACCTGATGTACGGCCTGCCGCACCAGACGCCGGAGATGCTGGCCGATACGGTCAAACGCGCGGCTAGCCTCGATCCGGCCCGGCTTGCGGTGTTCGGCTATGCGCATGTGCCGTGGATGGCAAAGAAGCAGCGCAAGATCGACGAAGACGCCCTGCCCGGCCCCGAAACGCGCTTCGAGATGGCAGAGGAGGCGGGCGCGCTGCTGGAAGAGTTGGGCTATCAGGCGATCGGGATCGACCACTTCGCGCGCCCAGACGATAGTCTTGCAGTCGCCGCGCGGACCGGGCATTTGCGGCGCAACTTCCAAGGCTACACGACAGATCGGGCTGATGCGCTGATCGGGCTGGGCGCGAGCGCGATCTCCGCGCTGCCGCAGGGCTATGCGCAGAACGTCGTTCAAACCAATGACTATGAGCGGGCCGTCGATGCCGGGGAAATGCCGGTCGCCAAGTGGCTTAAATTGTCACAGGAGGACATCTGGCGGCGCGCCGTGATCGAGCGGCTGATGTGCGACTTCGCGGTGGACCTTGAGGCGATCGCGACGCGCTTCGGGCTGTCGCAGGAGGACTTCGCGGGCGATTTCGATCGGCTGCGCCCGCTGGAGGCCGACGGTCTTGCGAGGCTCGACGGCGCGCAAGTGCACATCGCCGCTGAAGGCCGGGCACTCGCCCGCGTGGTCGCTGCGGCGTTCGACACGTATCTGGCCGGGCAAGGCGCGGTGAAGCGCCACGCAACGGTGTAACCGCCGCGGACCGCGCGCGGGCGAGCGCGAAAGCTTGTCCATGCGCGCCGATATGCTAGCCTCGGCAGCATGATGACGCCGCACCCACGCCCCGACCGGCTGGCTGATTTGCGCCAGCGCATCCGCGAGCACATCCGCGCAGACGAGTCCGCGCTGGTGCACGATCTGGTCCGCGCCGCGCATCTGGCCCCGGACCAGCGCGCCCGCATCACCGCGCAGGCTGCCGAGCTCGTGCGCCGCATCCGCACCGAGTCCCGGCCCAGCATGATGGAGCAATTCCTCGGCGAATACGGGCTGAGCACACGCGAGGGCATCGCGCTGATGTGCCTGGCGGAGGCAGTGCTGCGCGTACCCGATGACCGCACCATCGACGCGCTGATACGCGACAAGGTGGCCGGCGGCAAATGGGCGGAACACCTGAACCGCTCCAGCTCCACTCTGGTGAACGCCTCGACCTGGGCGCTGATGATGACCGGGCAGGTGGTCTCCGACCGCGACGAGGGGCTGGCGGGCGTGTTGCGCGGGCTGGTCCGCCGGCTGGGCGAGCCGGTGGTGCGCACAGCCGTCGAGCAGGCGATGCGCGAGATGGGCCGCACCTTCGTCCTCGGCGCGGACATGGACGAGGCGCTTGCCCGCGCCAGGCACTGGGAAGCCGACGGCCACACTTACTCCTACGACATGCTGGGCGAGGCCGCGCGTACTGACGCGGATGCGCGCGCCTATCACCTGTCCTATGCCGATGCCATCAGCCGGCTTGCGCCGCACTGCACCGGCGATGTGGCCGACAACCCCGGCATCTCGGTCAAGCTTTCGGCGCTCCATCCGCGCTATGAATACGCGCAAAAGGACCGCGTCATGCGCGAGCTTGCGCCCCGGCTGATGTCACTGGCGCTGCTGGCAAAAAGCGCGAATATGGGCTTCAACATCGATGCCGAGGAAGCCGACCGGCTCGACCTGTCGCTCGACATCATCGCGCAGGTGATGAGCGACCCCGCCACCAAGGGCTGGGACGGTTTCGGCGTTGTCGTGCAGGCCTATGGCCGGCGCGCGCCGATGGTCCTCGACTGGCTGCACGCACTCAGCAAACGCGAGAACCGGCGCATAATGGTCCGGCTGGTCAAGGGCGCGTATTGGGACACCGAGATCAAGCACGCCCAGGTCACAGGCGTGTACAGCTTCCCGGTCCTGACGCGCAAGGCCAGCACCGATGTCTGCTTTATCGCCTGCGCGCGCCAGCTTTTCGGGATGACCGGCCGCATCTATCCCCAGTTTGCCACGCACAACGCGCACACGGCGATGGCGATCCTCGACATGGCGCGGGAAACGGGCACGGGCAAGGAAGCCTTTGAGTTCCAGCGCCTGCACGGCATGGGCGAGGCCCTGCACAGCATGATCAAGGCGGATCATGACACGCGCTGCCGCATCTATGCGCCGGTCGGCGCCCATCACGATCTGCTGGCCTATCTGGTGCGGCGGCTGCTGGAAAACGGCGCGAACTCGTCTTTTGTCAACCAGATCGTGGATGAGGACGTGCCGCCCGAGGACGTTGCGCGCGATCCGTTCACGACTCTGGAGCGGCTGAATGACAGCCTGCCGAACCCGGCCGTCACGCCTGCGCCAGAGCTGTTCGCGCCGCAGCGGCGCAACTCGCGCGGCTGGGATCTGACCGATCCCATGACAGTCGGCGCGCTGCAGGAGCAGATGGCGGTATTCCGTGCGCATGAATGGCACAGCGCGCCGCTGCTCGCTCGGCAAGCGCCGCCGCCGAAACCGGCGCGAACCGTGGTCAACCCCGCCGTGCCCGCCGACGAACCGGGCAAGGTCGAGGACGCTACCCCGGAGCATGCGCGCCTCGCGCTGGATGCGGCGGAGGACGCGGCCGCGCGCTGGTCGGCCGAGCCGGTCGAAAAGCGCGCGGAGATCCTCGAAGCGATCTCCGATGCCTACGAACGCAACGCCGCGGAACTGTTCGCCATCGCCAGCCGCGAAGCGGGCAAGACGCTGGCCGACGGCGTCGCCGAGGTGCGCGAGGCCGTTGATTTCCTGCGCTATTACGCGGCCGAGGCGCGGCGTCTGAACGCCGAAGCGCCGCTAAAAGGGCGCGGCGTATTCGTGTGCATCTCGCCGTGGAACTTCCCGCTGGCGATCTTCACCGGCCAGATCGCCGCGGCGCTGGCTGCTGGCAACGCAGTGATCGCCAAGCCGGCCGAGCAGACCTCGCTGATGGCTGCGCGCGCGGTCGCGTTCATGCACGAACATGGCATCCCGCGCGACGTGCTCCAGCTTCTGCCGGGCGACGGCGCGGAGCTTGGCGGCGCACTGCTCAAAGACCGGCGCGTCTCCGGCGTCTGCTTCACCGGCTCGACGGAAACCGCAAAGATCATCGACCGCACCATCGCGCAGCATTGCGCGCCTGGCACGCCGCTGATCGCCGAGACGGGCGGGCTGAACGCAATGATCCTCGACTCAACCGCGCTGCCGGAGCAGGCCGTGCGCGATGTGGTGCAGTCGGCGTTCCAAAGCGCGGGCCAGCGGTGTTCCTCGCTGCGCTGCCTCTACATTCAGGAGGACGTGTTCGACCGCACGGTGAAGATGCTCTGCGGGGCGATGGATGAGCTGCGCGTCGGCGATCCGTGGGACCTGTCCACCGATGTCGGGCCGGTGATCGACGCGGACGCTCAGCGCGACATCGCCGATTATTGCGCAAAGATGGAAGCCGACGGCCGGCTGGTGAAAAAGATCGACGTGCCGTTTGACGGCCGCTTCGTCCCGCCGTCGGTGTTCCGGGTTTCCGGCATCGAGGAGCTGGAGCGCGAGGTGTTCGGCCCGGTCCTGCATGTCGCGCCGTTCAAAGCCGAAGACCTCAACAGGATCGTCAACAATATCAATGCAAGCGGCTACGGGCTGACAGCGGGCCTGCACACCCGCATCGACCGGCGCGTGCAGGAGGTCGTCGACCGGCTGGAAGTTGGCAACATCTATGTCAACCGCAATCAGATCGGCTCGATCGTCGGCTCGCAGCCCTTTGGCGGCGAGAAATGCTCGGGCACCGGGCCGAAGGCTGGCGGACCGCACTACCTGATGGGCTTCCGCAAGCCGCCGCATGAGCCGGCGCACGCTGCGGCGCATGTGGATGGGCCGATACTGGCGCGCGAGGACGTCGCGCGGGCGCTCGATCAGGCCGCGGGGAAACAGCCCGCCTGGGAGGCGCGTGAGGACCGGCTGGCGGCGCTGGAGAACGCACTGGCCGACGCCCCTGCCCTCGCCCGCGATGCTCTGACCGCGGCAAGCGCGTTCGCGCAGGAATTCGTGTTGCCCGGCCCGACCGGCGAGAGCAACCGGATGACGCTGCATCCGCGCGGCACGATGCTCTGCCTTGGCCCTGAAGCCGAAACCGCGCTTGCCCAGGCCGCGCAGGCGCTTGCCTTCGGCAATGCCGCCGTGATCGCCTGCCCCGATCTTCCCGACCTGAGCGCATTCGCCGGTGCAGGCGCGCCCATCGCCATGCTCGCCGGGCGCATCGACCCGGACTGTCTCGCCGAACTGGCCAGCTTCGCGGGCGTGGCCTGCACGGGCGACGAGGCCGCGCTCTGCGCCATGCGCCGCGCGCTTGCCCGCCGCAATGGCCCGATTCTGCCGCTCATCACCGAGTCGATCCGGCCGGACCGCTACTTCCACGAGCGTCACTTATGCGTCGACACGACCGCCGCGGGCGGCAACGCGGCGCTGCTTGCCCAAAGCGCGTGACGCGAAGGATTCGGCGGCTGACGCCCAGCCTTGCAGTTCCAACATTGCCGTGTTGTCCAGAAACGACGATATAATCCATGCAAGGCGATATTCATTGGAGCGGACATGAAGCGCGACGACGCTATTAGAGCTATTCGGCCTTGCCTGCCGGACCTGCGCAGGCTGGGCGTGGTCTCACTTTCGCTTTTCGGATCAACAGCGCGAGATGACGCGTCCGAGACCAGCGATGTCGACATTCTTGTCACATTCGAAGGGCCGCCAAGCTTCAACGACTTCATGGATGTCAAATTCATGCTGGAGGACGCGCTCGGCCAAACGGTAGATCTTGCAACGCCAAGCGGTTTGAAAACCCGGTTCAAGCCCATCATCGAGCGCGAGGCAATACGTGTCGCGTGACTGGCGCTTGCGCTGGCTCGACATTCTGGAAGCCTGCGGGCGCGTACAACGATACACTGCGGGGCTGAGCTTCGAAGATTTTCGGGATAATGAGTTGGTCTATGACGCCGTGACCCGCAACCTTGAGATTATCGGCGAAGCCGTCACCGCCATGCCCGCAGATGTTCTGGCCACGGAGCCGGATATCGATTGGGCCAAAGTCAAGGGCTTTCGCGTGATGGCCGCCCACCTCTACCACCGGCTCGATCCGGCAATTGTCTGGAACGTGGTCGAGGAACACATCCCGAAGCTGTTGGCTTGCAAAATCGGCGATCTGCCGGCCAGTGAAACCTAACAACAAGGCTTCTCAAGCGCGGTTGGTCTTGAAATTTAATTCGTCCCGACGTCGGAAAAGTGCTTGGCGTTAAGCTGCGACGCGCATCCCATCGCCGTGGCTGGTCCTTGCGCGCTCGCGCGCGAGCGGCTAGCACAGTTGCGCCCTGCCCTGTCTCAGGCGGCGATCCGTCCGCGCGCACAAGCAAAACCTGCGAGGAAACCACCCATGGCCACATTCAACCTGCTGCTCCTGCCCGGCGATGGCATCGGCCCGGAAGTGATGAACGAGGTCAATCGGGTCGCGCACTGGTTCAACCAGACCGGCCGCGTGACATTCAACCTCGAAGAGGACCTTGTCGGCGGCTGCGCCTATGACGCACACGGCGAGGCGATCACCGATGCGGCGATGGACCGGGCGATGGCGGCCGACGCGGTCATGCTCGGCGCGGTCGGCGGCCCAAAATGGGACGGCGTTCCTTATGACAAGCGCCCCGAGGCCGGCCTGTTGCGGCTGCGCAAGGATATGGGCCTGTTCGCAAACTTGCGCCCGGCGATCTGCTACCCCGCGCTTGCCGATGGCTCCAGCCTCAAGCGCGAGGTGGTGGAGGGCCTCGACATCATGATCGTGCGCGAGCTGACCGGCGGCGTCTATTTCGGCGAGCCGAAGGAAATCGTGACGCTCGAAGACGGCCAGAAGCGCGCCGTCGACACCCAAATTTACACCTCGAGCGAAATCGAGCGGATTGCGCGTGTCGGGTTCGAGCTGGCGCGCAAACGGCGCAACCTCGTGCACTCGGCCGAAAAGCGCAACGTCATGCGCACCGGCGTTCTCTGGAACGAGGTCGTGACGCGCGTTCATCAGGACAGTTATTCCGATGTCGAACTGACGCATATCCTCGCTGACAACTGTGCGATGCAACTGGTTCGGTGGCCGAAACAATTCGACGTTATCGTGACGGATAACCTGTTCGGTGATATGCTGTCCGATGAGGCAGCGATGCTGACCGGTTCGCTGGGCATGCTGCCCTCGGCCTCGCTGGGCGAGGCGCAGGCGCCAGGGCGTCAGCGGGCTATGTACGAGCCTGTGCATGGCAGCGCGCCGGACATCGCCGGCAAGGGCATTGCCAACCCGATCGCGATGCTTGCGAGCTTCGCCATGGCCCTGCGCTATTCGTTCGATCTCGCTGAGGAGGCCGACATGCTGGAGAGGGCAATCACGTCGGTGCTCGATCAGGGCCTGAGGACCGGCGACATCATGCAGGAGGGAATGAGCCGGGTCGGCACGGAAGAGATGGGCAAGGCGATCCTGGCCGCGTTGGAGGCGCAAGCAGGCTGACCGGGGCTCAGACACAAGGCTTGTCGTGGAAAAATGGCGCGATTCAGGTCGATCCGGTCGCGCCGGTGTGGCCTCGCCCCCTCAGACTGTGTCATTTTTGAATAACAGTCCGATGTAACGATTTACCGCGCGCAGCGTGCGCATCGCGATCGGCTGGCGCGCTTGTGCAAGACATTCAGTGGGGACATGACAGACCATTTCAGCATCATTGGTTTTCAGGCGCGTTCCGCCGAAGAACTGGCCAGCCTTATCGGCAAGCTGCCGGAGGACCGGGCGGAGTCGCTGGAATGCCGGCCAGGCTATTATTACCGCTGGCACACTGATGTGGGTTCCGAATTGTGGATCCACATGCAGAAGCGGCGCGACGGCGATGCCGGTGAAGGCGGCGGTCCGCCGGAGGATACGCTGGCTATCGTCGGCGTGACGCCATTCTTCGCCGGGGCTGGGCGTGTGCCAATCCGCGCTGTGGCCATCAAGCGCCGCCCCGAGGACAACGCCTTCGAAGGCGCGATCTTTGCAGAGGTCGAGCCAGGCGAGGAACTGCACGACTGCACGACGGTGGCGCTGTTCGACGTGGTGGATTTCGCCTGTCTCGCCAACCGGGTCGCGCCTTTCACGGCCGAAGCGCAGGTCACAGCGTTCGCGCACGACATCGCTGTGTTCCCGGATGCCGAAAGCTTTGAGACGGCCCAGCAGGGCCAGGAGGTGCGTTTCGCGCCCAAGTCATTTTTTGCCAGCGGCCTGTTCATGCCGTCCGGCGACACGGACCAGCCGGTGTTCCACGACCCGGATCAGCCAGGCTTCAACGCGCCGTCGCGCGCCTTCCTCTGCGGCGAGGTGGTGCGCTCTGAGCTACGCACCAACCCGGTGACCGGACAGAGCTTTTGCTGGGCGCTGATCGACACGCTTGGCGGCACCATCGACGTTGTCGCGCTGGAGTCGCAAATCGAGGGGCACGAGGGGGCTTTGTCGCAGGGGATGATCGTTCAGGGCGAGTTCTGGCTCTGCGGGCGGCTGCTTAGCGACGGGTGACCTCGATTTCAGTATCGTCATTGCGTGCGGAGCGGCGTAACCCAGCCGTGCGTGCCGGGTCACATCGAGCTTGCTCAAGTGATTGATTACAGCGCCACAATGCCCACTGCTGCCGCACCGGCCACGACGGCAAGCGGCGGCGCTTTCCACACATGCAGCGCGACAAACGCAGCAACCGCGAGGGCCATCGTTCTGGCGTCTGTGATGCCCTCGACAAACACCGGATCATAAAGCGCGGCCGCAAGCAGCCCGACCACCGCCGCGTTAATGCCCGCCAGCACGCGCCTTGCCAGCGCCCATTGCCGTAACGCGCTCCAGAACGGCAGCGTCCCCAGCACCAAAAGCGCGCCGGGCAAAAAGATCGCGATCAGCGCCACGCCCGCGCCGATGAACGGCGACGCGGCGGCTTCGGCCCCCAGATAGGCCGAAATCGCGAACAGCGGCCCGGGCAGCGCCTGCGCCGCGCCGTAACCGGCAAGGAACACGTCGCGGTCCACCAGCCCCGGATCAACCACCTGCGCCTGCAACAGCGGCAGCACCACATGCCCCCCGCCGAACACGAGCGCGCCGGCGCTGTAGAACCGCGAGAACAGGTCGGCCAGCGCGCCGCCATA
>CAZYUT010000014.1:0-27705 GCA_964650735.1 uncultured Hyphomicrobiaceae bacterium | reverse complement strand
CCAGCTCACCCAGATGCTTCGCGCCGCGCGCCGTCACGCTGTCGGGGAACTCGGCAAGGCCCGGCGCTCGGCTGAGATGCACGTTTTTGACCTCGACCAGGCAGCGCGCGCCATCATTTTCCAGCAGGATATCCACCCGGCTGTTCTTGCCGTATTTCACCTCGCGGCGCATCGTCCCGTAGCCCGCAAGCTCGGGGATGCGCCCTTGCGCGATCGCGTCGGCGGCCAGCACGTTCGGATGCCCCGTGTTGATGCCGGCATAAGCCCCCGCCTCCGCGCCAGTCAACTCAACCAGCTCCCACGTGTATTGCAGCTTGCGTTTCGGGTTATCGCTTGGTGAAAGCCACACGCGCATGCCCGGCTCGGCAAGCCCCATCATCGAGCCAGGGTTGGGACAATGCGCCGTCACCATTTCCCCATTATCGAGCCTGACATCAGCGAGAAAACGCTTGTATCGTCGCTCAAGCTGACCGGGTATAAGCGGGCGCGAAAACAGCATGAATCTAGAGTAGGATGCGCCTGCGCGTGCGGCAAGGGCCACATAAGACGCGACGGCGAAAGGCAAGCGAGCGCAGATGGCGGAGAACGAAGACATCGTCACGGCCGGGCTGGTGGTCATTGGTGATGAGGTCCTGTCTGGCCGGACCAAGGACAAGAATACCGGCTATGTGGCCGAGAAGCTTACTGACACCGGCATCCAGCTCCGCGAAGTGCGCATCGTCGCAGACAATCAGGAAGCCATCGTCGAGGCGGTCAACGCGCTGCGCAACCGTTACGATTATGTCTTCACCACAGGTGGGATCGGCCCGACCCATGACGACATCACGGCGGACGCCATCGGCGCGGCGTTCGGCCTGCCGGTTGAGCAGGATGCGCGCGCGCTCGATATCATGCGCCGCCACTTTCGCGAGAGCCAGCTCACGCCTGCGCGCCTGCGCATGACACGGATGCCGGTGGGCGCGGAGCTGATCGACAATCCGGTCTCGGTCGCGCCGGGATTTTCAGTCGAGAATGTTTACGTGATGGCGGGCGTGCCGCAAATCATGCAGGGGATGCTCGATCAGGTGCTGCCAGGGCTGCGCACAGGCCAACGCATCCTGAGCCGGACCTTGCGCGTCGATGGCAAGGAGGGCGATATCGCGGATGTGCTGAGCGACGCGCAGGCCGCGTTTCCCGGCGTCGCGATCGGCAGCTATCCGTTCCATGTGGACAACCGCTTCGGCGTCAATGTCGTGTTCCGCGGCCCAGATGACGAACGGCTGCAAGCGGCCTTGCGACGGGTGCAGGACCAGCTTGCGGCGCGCGGCGTCGCCTCTGAAGCGGCCGACGAGGAAGGTCTTTAGTGCGTCTCGACTGAGGCATCCTGAGCCGGTTCGCCCGGCGCGCCGTCGGAGGCGTCTTCCGCGTTGCCAGTCTCCTCGTCCAGCGCCTCGTCCTCTTCAGGCTCCAGCCCCGGCGCACCGTCTTCCCAGCCGTAATGGGCCGCCAGACGCGCCAGAAGCGTCTCGCATATCTCGTTAAGCGCCTCGACGCTGATTTCTCCGCCGATCAGATATCGAGGCCCGTTGTCGGCGCGGTCTCCTCCGTTCTCTGCGGCTTCCAACCGTTCCATGAGAGACAGCGCAGCCTCAGCGGCAACTCTGCCGCTGGGCAGCCGCTCCGCAAGAAATCGTTTGGGTTGCGCGTGGCCATCAAAGACGCTCTGCGCATCCGGCGTCTGGTTGCGAGCCAAAGCCGCACAGCGCGCAGTCGCGGCCAGAAACGCCTCGATATCGGCGCGCAGGTGCGGCTCATGGCGGCGAAGCTCCCGAGCCCAATGCCGCGCCCGCGCCAGCTTGGTTACAAGAATGAACTCGCGCTCGCTCACATCACACACCTGCTGCCGGAACATCGCCAGCCGGGAAGCGATTTCCGCGGAAGCCAGCCCCGCCCCGATCTGCGGCAGCGCCGCCTGGTGATGCGCCAGAAAGCTGCTTTCGTCGATCACCGAGGTCAGCGCGCTTGAGAGGAAAAACAGGATGCTGTCCAGCTCCTCGGCGCTCTTTTGCGTGATCCGCCACATGGTGTCTCGCCCCTTGTTCTCGTCATATGACCTGCCCCAGACTCAAAACCGGCCCGACTCCCTCGGGAGCCGGACCGGACTAACCGCGAATGATCCGATACGTCTTATGAACAGCCGCTCGTTGCGCCGCAGGTGTCGCACTTCAAACAGGTTCCGTTGCGCACCAGGGTGAAGTTGCCGCATTCGCCGCAGGCTTCGCCCTCGTAGCCCTTGAGCCGAGCCTCCGAACTCAGCCGCGCGGTCGTGAGCGCCTCCGTCTCGGCGCTGGCATGCACGGCTGTCGTCTCCAGCACGCGCGACGCCTGCGCCTCGTGCAGCGCCGTTGCGATGTTCTTCTGCATGGCGGCCACCGGATTGGCGCTTGCGCTGTTTGCCGCGACCATCACCACTTTATTGTCGAATGAACCGCGCATCATGCCCCGGCTCATGTAGCGGTCCGCCACGACCGCGACGTCGACGCCGTCGTTCTCGCCGCCGCCGATCGTTGTGTCACCTGTCTCAGCCGGATCGACATGGGCCAGATCGTGCCGGCCCAGATAGGACACCGCCAGTTCACGGAAGATGTAGTCGAGGATCGAGGTGGCGTTCTTGATGGTGTCGTTGCCCTGCACCATGCCTGCTGGCTCAAAGCGGGTGAAGGTGAAAGCGTCGACATACTCCTCAAGCGGCACGCCGTACTGCAGGCCGAGCGAGACAGCAATGGCGAAGTTGTTCATCAGCGAGCGGAAGGCCGCGCCTTCCTTGTGCATGTCGATGAAAATCTCGCCGAGCTGGCCGGTCTCGTATTCGCCGGTGCGCAGATAGACCTTATGGCCGCCGACGGTCGCCTTCTGGGTGTAGCCCTTGCGGCGGTCGGGCAGCTTCTCGCGGTGCGCCCGCATCCGCACACGCTCAACGACGCGCTCGACAATCTTCTCGGCGACCACTTCGGCCTTAGCTTGCGCCGGCTGCATTGCCTGGACCTCGGCCTCCTCAGCGTGATCCTCGTCGTCGCCCAGCGCCTGCGTGCTGAGCGGCTGCGAGAGCTTAGAGCCGTCGCGGTAGAGCGCATTTGCCTTCAGGCCCAGCCGCCAGGACTGGAGATAGGCGTTCTTGCAATCCTCGACCGTGGCGTTGCCCGGCATGTTGATCGTCTTGGAGATCGCGCCGGAGATGAACGGCTGCGCTGCCGCCATCATCTGGATGTGGCTCTCGGTCGAAAGGAAGCGCTTGCCCTTGCGCCCGCATGGATTGGCGCAGTCGAACACAGGCAGGTGCTCGGCTTTCAGGCCCGGCGCGCCCTCCAACGTCATCGCCCCGCAGACATACTGGTTTGCCGCCTCGATCTGCTGGCGGGTAAAGCCAAGCTCGGCCAGCATGTCGAAGTCCGCCGCATCAAGCCGTTCGGCAGGCAAGCCCAGCACGTCAGTGCAAAAGTCTTCGCCCAGCGTGAACTTGTTGAAGGCGAATTTGATGTCGAAGGCGCTGGCCAGCCCGGCCTCCACCGCCGCGATCTTCTCAGGCGTAAAGCCCTTGGCCCGCAGCGTCTCGTGGTTGATGTGCGGCGCGCCCTGCAGCGTGCCGTGGCCGACCGCGTAGGCGACGATCGCCTCGACGGTCGAGTCGTCATAGCCAAGCTTCCTCAGCGCCTCCGGCACCGTGCGGTTGATGATCTTGAAATAGCCGCCTCCGGCCAGCTTCTTGAACTTCACCAGCGCGAAGTCCGGCTCGATGCCCGTGGTGTCGCAATCCATGACCAGGCCGATCGTGCCGGTCGGCGCGATCACGGTGGCCTGCGCGTTGCGGTAGCCATGCTGCTCGCCGAGCGCCAGCGCCTTGTCCCAGGCTTCGCGGGCGGCTTCGGCCACGCGTTGCTGCGTGCAGGCCGCGGCATTCAGCGGCACCGGCGGGGTGTTCAGCTGTTCGTAACCGTCGATTTGGCCATGCGCCGCCCGGCGATGGTTACGCATCACCCGCAGCATGTGCTCGGCGTTTTTCTCGTAGCCCGCGAATGCGCCCAACTGGGCCGCCATCTCCGCGCTTGTGGCATAGGACGTGCCGGTCATCAGCGCGGAGATCGCCCCGGCCAGCGCCCGTCCCTCCTCGGAGTCATAAGGAATGCCCGCGGCCATCAGCAGCCCGCCGAGATTGGCAAAGCCAAGGCCGAGCGTGCGATATTCGTAGGAGAGCTGTGCGATCTCTGGCGAGGGGAACTGCGCCATCGTCACCGAGACCTCCAGCACGATCGTCCAGAGCCTGCAGCCGTGGATGAAGGCGTTGACATCGAATTCGCCCGCCTTGTCGCGGAACGCCATCAGGTTCAGCGAGGCGAGGTTACACGCCGTGTCGTCAAGGAACATATATTCGGAGCACGGGTTCGACGCGCGGATCTGCCCCGAGGCCGGGCAGGTGTGCCAGTCGTTGATCGTGGTGTGGAACTGGATGCCCGGATCGGCAGACGCCCAGGCGGCATAGCCGATCTGGTCCCAAAGCGCCGCGGCATCGATCTCACGGATTGTCTCGCCATTCGTGCGGCTTTTCAGCGGCCAGCTTTCGCCCCGCTCGACCGCGCGCAGGAAGTCGTCGGTGACCCGCACCGAGTTGTTGGAGTTCTGCCCGGCGACCGTGCGATAGGCTTCGCTGTCCCAATCGGTGTCGTAAACCTCGAACTCAATCTTCTTGTAGCCCTGCCGCGCGAACTGGATCACGCGCTGGATGTAGTTCTCCGGCACATGGGCCGCTCGGGCAGCCTTGATCTCGCGTTTCAGCGCCGGGTTGCGCGCCGGGTCGAAGCAGTCGTCGCCTGTGCCCTCGCAATTGACGGCCGCGCGCATGACGGCGCTCAGATGCTTGGCGCAGGCCTTCGACCCCGCCACCAGCGCGGCGACCTTCTGCTCCTCGACCACCTTCCAGTTGACGAACGCTTCGATGTCTGGATGGTCGACATCGACGATCACCATTTTCGCCGCGCGACGGGTCGTGCCGCCGGACTTGATCGCGCCCGCGGCCCGGTCGCCGATCTTCAGGAAGCTCATCAAGCCGGAGGACTTGCCGCCGCCCGACAGCGGCTCGCCCTCGCCGCGCAGCTTCGAGAAGTTGGAGCCGGTGCCGGAGCCATACTTGAACAGCCGCCCCTCGCGGACCCACAGGTCCATGATGCCGCGTTCATTCACCAGATCGTCCTCGACCGACTGGATGAAGCAGGCATGCGGCTGGGGATGCTCGTAGGCCGAGGTCGCGCGGGTCAATTCGCCTGTGTCTGGATCGACGTAGAAATGCCCCTGGCTCGGCCCGTCGATACCGTAAGCCCAGTGCAGGCCCGTGTTGAACCATTGCGGGCTGTTCGGCGCGGCCATCTGCATGGCGAGCATGTAGCGAAGCTCATCGTAAAACGCGCGCGCGTCCCGCTCTTCGTCGAAGTAGCCATGCTTCCAGCCCCAATAGGTCCAAGTGCCGGCCAGCCGGTCGAACACCTGGCGCGAATCCGTCTCGCTGCCGTAGCGCGCGTCCTCAGGCAGGTTCGCAAGCGCAGCCTTGTCCGGCACAGAGCGCCACAGCCAGGACGGGACGCTGTTCTCCTCGACGCGCTTCAGCCGCGCCGGCACGCCGGCCTTGCGGAAGTACTTTTGCGCGAGGATGTCAGCCGCGACCTGGCTGAAATGGGCGGGCACCAAGAAGCTGTCGAGCCGGAAAACGACCGAGCCGTCAGGATTGCGGATTTCACTGGTGGCCTTGCGAAAGCCGATGTCCGCGTATGGTGATTGCCCCTCGGTGGTAAAGCGCCGTTCGATCCGCATCTGTGCATCCCTCAAGGTTTCACTGACTTGCGCAGCGATTTTGATTTGTAATTTTTGCAGATTGCTAAGAGGACGCGGACGCAAAACAGAATTGACGTGCGCCGATGCTCTTGCCCAGAGACGAATACGGCGGTCAATACGCGAACAATACTTTGGAAAAACGCTTACGCAGCGACGCCAAGGTGTGACGCCGTACGGACCTTGTACCGGCCAACGCCACGCCGGCGGCCCACGCTACTCAGTTGGGTAGAGTGACGGCACCCCGCTGCCGAACACCCGCACACGATGGCGTGAGTCGGGGCGCGAAGTCAAGGCTTGGTGGATGTCTTTAACTGTTGACACAACATGTAGTAACACCGTCACGTTTTCGCGAGGTCTTGTGTTCGGCTTGCATGTCCATCGCGATGAGCCGGCGGTGTTTTTACGGCGATTCGTGCACGCTTCCGCATGGCGCGCCGCGTCTTCGGACACCCCTTTGGAAAAGCTGGGGATCAGCCGTTTTTGCCCAGAAATTCGCGAGTATTCGCGCTTTCCGGCGGCGTCAGGCGCATCTCGCCCAGTTCGCCCACGCGCGCGCCACCGTCGATCAGCCCGCGGCGTGTCATATGGATCACACACCCGTCGTTTTGGCGGGCAATCCGATAAATGTGATAGGCGGCCGGCGGCTTGCCATGGCGCTGTTCCCGGGTCGCCGAGGCCGCCGCTGAGGCCGAGGGCGCGCCGACGACCGGGATCGCGCCGCCTGACCATTCGAGCCAGTTCAACGTGAAGCGATGCTCGTGGCCATGCAGCACAAGCTCCGCGCCCCGCGCGCGAAGCACATTCCTCAGCGCGTCCGCGTCGTGCAACCCGCGCCGCCAGCTCGCCATGCCCGGCAGCGGCGGATGGTGGATCAAGAGCACGCGTATCAGGCCCGACGCGCCCAACGCTTCGATCGCCGCTTCTAGCCTAGAGAGCTGGCCGCGCCCGAGACGCCCAGCGGCAATGAACGGCGCTGTGGCCTGCGCGCTCGACATGCCGATGAGCGCGATGTCGCCGAACACCCGCACGTAGGGAAATGGCGCTGGAGAGCCATGGAGAAATTTCGCACCCCGCGCGTCAGAGCGCATGTAGTCCGCCCAGAGCCGATAGCCGTCCCCGCCCCATTGCGGCACATAGGCATCATGATTGCCGGGAATGACGCTGACATGCGCCGGGTCGCCCAGCCCCCTGAGCCAGGCCAGCGCGTGACGGAACTCCGCCGGCAGCGCTATGTTGACAAGATCGCCCGTCACGGCGATGTGGTCCGGCGCCTGCGCGCGAAGGTCTGCGACAATCGCATCGAGCGCCTCGGGCCGGTGGAGGCCCTGCCGCCGATACCAGTTGATATAGCCAATCAACCGCTTGCTGAGCAGCTGATGAAAGCGCGCTGGCGGCAGCGGGCCAAGATGCGGATCCGTCAGATGGGCGAGCGTGAACATCAGCCCTCGGCGTGCCGCGTCCCCTCCCGGCTAGATGCGGGTGATGGTGTTTGTGATCACCGGCTCGGCGCTTGGCGCGGGCATCTGGTCCGAATCGCCAGCCGGCAGGAAGCGCGGGTCTATCGGCTTCGGCCTGACCAACGCCACCTCGCCCGGCGGGCCATAGCGGAACGGCAGACGCCGCCCGACCAGAAAGCTCTCATCGCCGTATGAGCTCCAGCGCAACAGGCGCTTGCGGGCATTCATGAAACTTGCGTAGATCCGCGCCAAAAGCTCGTCGCCCTGCACTTGGTCCGCAATCACCTCGCCAGCGGCCTTGCCGATGCCGGTGAGCACCTCATCCGGGAACTGGCGCAGGCGCACGCCATCCTCCTTGATCAGTTGCTGAAGCACAAGACCATGGTAGCTGTAGTAGTCTTCGGCGGTATCGCGGCGTTCCTGCTGGCATGCGAGCTCAATGACCCTCTGGTGTCCAGGGTTGAGGCTGTTCCAGACCTGCATGTTGATGCCCAGGCCCGTCAGAGAGATTGGCGAGTGAACGCCGGGCCAATAATAGTAACGGGCATATTTGTGGAACTCCTTCTCGCGGTCGGCCCACGGCCCCACGAATTCCGCGGCATCCAGTTCCCCCGCCTGGAAGGCCTGCGTAATCTTGCTGCCCGGCAAACTCACCGGCTTGCCGCCGACTCTCTCGATGATGGGCGCGTAGATGCCGGGCACGCGGTAGCGCAACCCTTGGAAATCGGCGAGCGAATTGACCTCGCTCTTAAACCAGCCGCCCATCTGCACGCCGGTGTCGCCTGCGGGCAGGGGCATGATGTTGTAGCGCGCCGACAACTCGCGCCAGAGTTCCTTGCCGCCCAGGTATTCCAGCCAGGCTTCGTGCTCGGTGATGGTCATGCCGTAGGGCAGCGAGCCAAAGAACGCGTAGCCTGGCGACTTGCGCGAGAACCAGTACTGCTCGGAGCCATAGTACATTTCGACGTCGCCGCGCGAGGCGGCATCGAAACTGTCAAACGCCTCCACCACTTCTCCGGCCCAGAAGATCTTGATTTCGATCTGTCCCTCGGTGGCCAGCCGGATGCGTTCGACCAGCCGGCGCAAGCTGGTGGCGAAGCCGCGCGCGGTGGCGTTGTGGGTGCAGGCGAGCCGCAACTCGCGCTTGCCCTGGGAGATGGCCGGGCGCGGGAAGCTCGCCGCCGCTGCTGACGTTGCCGCCAACCCGCCAATAAATGCTCTACGCTTCATAATCACTTACCCTCACACTCACTATTGCGCGAAACGCATCGCGTAACCGTCTCGTTTTACTCGGGTTGAACGTCGATGATCCTTGGCACGGCGTCGACGGAGCTGCGCGTTTCGCCCGGCACCTCGCGTGAGCCCTGGCGCAGAAGCTGCTGACCGGTATCGTGCTGCTCCGGCGACAGCTCGCGATCGAGCCCCAGCGCCTCGGAGCGGTCATAGTCGAAGGGCAGCCGCCGCGCGAGCAGGAAGGCGTCCTCCGCGACCTTTGTCCAGCGCAACAGTTGGTAGCGTGCGCTGACAAAGTTGTCGAAGATTGCCGTGGCGTGATCGCTGCTCGCGGCCAGCCGCATTGCCACCTCGCTCGAGGCCTTGCCGAACTCGTTCAGCAAGTTGTCCGGAAAACCAAGGATCTGAACCTGGCCGTCGCGCACCAGCTGGGTAATCGCCGCGGCGTTGCGCGAGTTGAATTCTGCCAGCATACGCACGGCTTCGGTGCGGCAGGCCATCTTGATCAGCTCCTTTTCGCCCTCGGAAAGCCCGATCCACAGATCGAGGTTGATCCCGACGCTGATCTGCGTGCCCGGCTCGTGATAGCCTGGATGGTAGTAATACCGTGCGGCGCGGTGCAGCCCGAGCGCCATGTCATTCCAGGGGCCCACCCATTCAGCCCCGTCGATCTCGCCAGATTTGAGCGCGTCAACAACCCTGCCGCCGGGGACGACCACTGTCTCGGCGCCGAAGGACTTATAGACCTCCGCGGCAAGCCCGGTGACCCGGATGCGCAGGCCGCGCAGGTCCGCCTCGCTGTCGATGCGCTTGTTGAACCAGCCGCCCATCTGCACGCCGGTATTGCCGGCCGCCAGCGGCTTGATGTTGTAGCGCGCTGAGAGCTGGTCCCACAGTTCTTGACCGCCATACCTGTTAAGCCAGGTATCCATCTCAATGGGGCTGAGACCGAAGGGAACGGAAGCAAAGAAGTTGAACGCGGGGTCCTTATCCTCCCAGTAGTAGTCGATAGCGTGGTACATATCGACCCGGCCATCGGCGACCGCATCGAACATCTCCGATACCGGGACGATTTCATTGGCGCCGTAAGGCTTGACGCTCAGCCGCCCCTCGGTGGCTTCGGTGATCTTCTTGGCCAGGATCTGCGCGCTCGTCCCATAGCCCGGATAGTTCAGCGGCCAAGCGAGCGCCATTTTCAACTCCCGCCTGCCCTGCGCCACAGCCGGAGCCGCAACCGCAGACGTCGCCGCGACGGCGCCGCCGGTCAGAAAGGTTCGGCGTTTCATGAAGCACTCTCCCCCGTAATACGCTCACCCGCGCCGGCTCTGTCGCACCACACACAGACCCAGCGCGAGCAACTTCCTACAAATTTCCAGACAATTCGATGCGTTAGCACATGCCCCCGGTTTCCATGCCTCACGGCGGAGCCGCTGATGCACCAATTTTGCCTGGCGGTACGCCACGCCGCGACGCTTGCGGACACGGGTGGCGTAACAAGACTTCTTTTAACCTGCTAGCATGCGCTGCTGCTGATGTGCCAAAAAAAAGCGGCGTGGCGCTCTGATCCGCGTTGACATGAGACCAAAAATCCGCGTTCAGGGTTAATGCTTAGCCCGCTGCGGGAAATCTGATGAATTGGCAGGCACGCAACCCGGCACGCCAACCGCTGTTCGTCTACGGGACGCTTCGACGCGCGAGCGGTCATCTTATGAGCCGTGCGCTGGCGCACAATGCGCGCAGGCTCGGGCCGGGAGCGATCCGCGGCCGCAAATGCCGCCTCGGCCCTTATCCGGCGGTCGTGCCGGACCCGAATGCAGGCTGGATTATTGGCGATGTCGTCGAGATCGTGGGTGGAAGGCGCTTCTGGCAGGTGCTCGACATCTATGAAGGCTGCCACGATCCATGTTCAGGATATGAGCGCCGGCGCATTCCGGTATGGATGCCGCGCGGCGGATCCGGGCGCTGGATCGAAGCCTGGTGCTACCTGATGCGCCCTGACGCCGCATCTGCCGCTTGAAGGCGCGTATTGTAACGGACCAGTTCCGGGTGGTTGAGATCGCATAGCCTTTCGTATACCAATAAGAAGTTTTGAGCGCTTAAGGTGGCGTGGATGCGTCACAAGACGCCTGTGGCCGCGATGCGCAATCGTACAGAGTGTAAAGACCGCCAGGATGTCTCTCCAGTCGCTTACAGCTCTTGTTGCCAGCGCCATTGAACTGCAAAGCCGCTGGCTGACGCTCCACGCCCGCGTGTTGGAGACCATCACCGCGCCGGCTTCCTGTAACACACATCAGAAAACACAGATGATGGACACGATCACGACTGAAAGCCAGGACACCCCCGAAGCATGGGAACGCAAACATGTTTACCGCTTCGGCGCAGGCACCGCCGAGGGCAGCGCTGCGATGCGCGACCTGTTGGGCGGAAAAGGCGCCAACCTCGCGGAGATGGCGTCGCTTGGCCTGCCCGTTCCGCCCGGCTTTACCGTGACCACCGATGTCTGTACCGCATATTTCAGAAACGACCATCAGTTTCCGCATGGCCTGAAGGAGGAGGTCGAACAGGCGCTTGCGTTCCTTGGCGAGGCCGTCGGCGCGCGGTTCGGCGATACCGGGAACCCGCTGCTCGTCTCGGTACGCTCCGGCGCGCGCGTGTCGATGCCCGGGATGATGGACACGGTGCTCAACCTCGGCCTCAACGACGAGACGGTCGAGGGGCTGGCCCGCAGAGCGGATGATCGCCGCTTCGCCTTCGATTCCTATCGCCGGTTCATTCAGATGTATGCGGACGTTGTGCTCGGGTTGGACCATCATCTGTTCGAGCAGGCGCTGGAGCAGTACAAGAACCTCAACGCGATGGAGCTGGATACCGAGTTGTCCGCCGATGACTGGGCGCAACTCGTCGAGCAGTACAAGCAGATCGTGCAGAACAAGCTTGGCCGGCCGTTCCCTCAGGACATTCACGAACAGCTTTGGGGCGCGGTCGGCGCGGTGTTCGAATCATGGAATACGGCGCGTGCCGTCACCTATCGCCGCCTGCACAATATCCCCGAAGAGTGGGGCACCGCCGTCAACGTGCAGGCTATGGTTTTTGGCAACACTGGCGATACGAGCGCGACAGGCGTCGCTTTCACCCGAAACCCGTCGACAGGCGAAAACGCGCTTTACGGGGAGTTCCTCGTCAACGCGCAGGGGGAGGATGTTGTCGCAGGCATTCGCACGCCGCAATACATCAGCGAGGCCGCGCGCCGGGCCGCTGATGATGACCGGCCTTCGCTCGAAACCGTGATGCCCGCTGCGTTTGCCGAATTGCGCGAAATCTGCCTCAAGCTGGAGCGCAACTACCAGGACATGCAGGACGTCGAATTCACTATCCAGGACGGCAAGCTCTGGATGCTGCAGACCCGCAGCGGCAAGCGCACCACGAAGGCAGCGCTGAAGATCGCCGCCGACATGACGGCGGAAGGTCTGATCACGAAGGAAGAGGCGCTGCTGCGCATCGACCCAGAGCAACTCGACCAGCTGCTGCACCCGATGTTGGACCCGAACGCCGAGAAGGACGTGCTGACGACCGGCCTGCCCGCATCCCCAGGCGCGGCCACTGGCGAACTGGTGTTCACCCCGGACGAAGCGGAGACGCTGCGCAACCTCGGCAAGCCGGTGATCCTCGCGCGCGTCGAAACCAGTCCGGAGGATATTCACGGCATGCACGCTGCCGCTGGCATTCTGACGGCCCGCGGCGGCATGACCTCGCACGCGGCCGTGGTTGCGCGCGGCATGGGGCGGCCGTGCGTGTGTGGCGCGAAAGACCTGTCGATAGACTACGAAGGTCACAAGATGACGGCCGGCGGCCGCACGCTGCACCGCGGCGACGTCGTCACCATCGACGGCAGCACAGGAGAAGTAATCGCTGGCGAGGTGCCGATGCTGCAGCCTGAACTCGGGCCGGATTTCCAGCAGCTCATGGACCACGCTGATGAGGTGCGTCGGATGAAAGTGCGCGCGAATGCCGAAACGCCACGCGATGCCCGGCAAGCCCGCGCGTTCGGCGCGGAGGGCATCGGCCTGTGCCGGACCGAGCACATGTTCTTCGAAGGCGAGCGCACCACCGCCATGCGGGAAATGATCGTGGCGGATGACGAGGCGGGCCGGCGGACTGCGCTGGCCAAGATCCTGCCGATGCAGCGCCAGGACTTCCTCGAGCTGTTCGAGATCATGGCGGGCCTGCCGCTGACGATCCGCCTGCTCGATCCGCCCTTGCACGAATTCCTGCCGCATGAGGACGCCGACATCCGCGAAACCGCCGAGCGGCTCGGAATTGAAGAGGCCAAGCTCCGGACCCGGTTGGCTCAACTCAAAGAGTTTAACCCGATGCTCGGCCATCGCGGCTGCCGTCTGGCGATCAGCTACCCGGAAATCCCCGAGATGCAGGCCCGCGCGATCTTCGAGGCAGCCACCGAGGCCGCCCAGCGCACCGGCGCGCCGGTCGTGCCGGAGGTCATGGTGCCGCTCGTCGGGCTGGCGGGCGAGTTCAACCAGATCAAGGCGCGCATTGACAAGACGGCCGAGGATGTCGCGCGCGAGACCGGGGTGACGCTGGATTATCAGGTCGGGACGATGATCGAAATCCCGCGCGCGGCGCTTCGAGCCAAAGAGATTGCTGAAACGGCCGAATTCTTCTCTTTCGGCACCAACGACCTGACGCAGATGACTTATGGGCTCAGCCGCGATGATAGCGGCAGCTTCCTCGGCGATTACATGTCGCATGGCATCATGAAAACAGACCCGTTCGTGACGCTCGATACCGACGGCGTGGGGGAGTTGCTTCAGATTGCCTGCGAGCGCGGCCGCGCGGCGCGCGCTGATATCAAGCTGGGCATCTGCGGCGAGCACGGCGGCGACCCGGCCTCCATCGCCTTCTGCGAGCGCATCGGGCTGGACTACGTGTCCTGCTCGCCCTACCGGGTGCCGGTCGCGCGGCTGGCTGCTGCGCAGGCCACGCTGCGGGCGCGCCAGGCGAACGGCTGAGGACGGCGCGGCGGTGTGCGCCGCCGCTGCCCATCCTCCAAAAGCGGTGGATCATCCACAAGCGTGACGCCAGCCCCATGACGTAATTCCGCGAATCAGGCGTGCTTCTCCCTGCGAAACAGCGCGATGCGCTGCGCAGACTTCCGGGGGAGGCACATTCTCAGAGCGGTGTTCATAGCCGTAGCCATCGGCCTTGCCGCTGGCGCAGCAGTGGCGATGTGGGCGTCGAAGCGCGACGCGCCTGTCACGGCCTCCGCCGAGCGGCCCAGCGTTTTTGGCCTCTCGCCACGCGAGGCGCTGGACGCCTGGCAAGGCTCAGCAATCCCGGATGCCCCGAACCGCATCATCGGGCGGGCATCGGTCATCGACGGCGACACCATCGAAATCCGCGGCCAGTCCATCCGCCTGTTCGGCATCGATGCGCTGGAAGACGACCAGAAATGCCTCGCGGGCGGCAAGCGCCAGCGCTGCGCGCAGCGGGCCGCCAATGCGCTCGCCGCGAAGATCGGCCGGCGCAACGTGGTGTGCGACAAACGTGCCCGCGACCGCTACGGCCGGATCGTCGGGGTATGCTACGTAGGAGATAAAAATCTCAACCGCTGGCTGGTCGCCGAGGGCTGGGCGCTCGCCTATCGCCGCTATTCGCTGCTCTACGTAGACGAAGAGGAGCGCGCCCGCCACGCAAAGAAGGGCATCTGGGCCACCCGCTTCGTCAAGCCTTGGGAGGCGCGGCGCGGCAAACGGCTCGGTCAGCGCATGGCTGCCCGCCATTGTGCAATCAAAGGCAATATCGGCGCGGGCGGCGAGCGCATCTATCATGTCCCCGGCGGCTACTATTACGCGCAAACGCGGATCGATGAGAACGAGGGCGAGCGCTGGTTCTGCTCCGAGGCGGAGGCTCGCGCCGCTGGTTGGCGCCCTTCGCTCCGTTGACCGCCATCGATTTTTGCCCGCCATTGTATTCCGACTGACACTTGATACGGCTCGCAACTTCGGTACATTGCCGCATCATCCAAGCTTCGCCCGGGGGCACCGCAAAAAACGGCCGACATGTCAGATTTACCGGTTCTCAACACAATGTGGGTTGAAGGCCCGCTGAGCTACGTGGAGCAGGTCTGCCTGAAATCCGCAGTGGCTCAGGGACATCGTGTGGTGTTGTACACATACTTTGATGTGACAGGCGTGCCAGACAGCGTTGAGGTGCGTGATGGCCGGGAGGTCATGAGCGAAGCCTATTTGATGAAGCAGAAAAAGCGCAACAGCTGGTCGCTTTGCTCAAACATATTTCGATACTTTCTAATGCGAGAAAAAGACAGCGTGTGGATTGATGCAGACGTGTTCTTCATTTCTCCTCTGCGGGTCGAACATCAAACCCATGTGTTTGGCTGGCAAAAAGAGGAGCTGCTTAACGGAGCTGTTCTGAGGATCCCATCGGGAAGCCCACTTCTTGATGACTTGATTCAGTTCGTCCACCTTAAACAAATTGTTCCGCCGTGGCTTCCTTGGCGAAAGAAACTCCGATACCAGGTCCGCCCATGGTTGGGCCTTCGTCCCCTCACGCTGGCCGAGTATCCCTGGGGCGTTATCGGCCCTCGCGCACTCACCCATTTCGCAAGAGAACTCAACCTCACAGATCACGCTGTCCCGCAGGATGTGTTCTATCCGCTGCCGCCAAAGCGAGCGAAGCTTCTCTTTGATCCCGAGGCTGATGTCGAGAGTTATATCACCGAGCGCACGGTTGCCGTTCATCTTTGGAACGAAGGCATCAAGGAGCTGAAGCGAGCGCCAGCTCCCGAGGGTTCTTTCATGGCCCGCATTTGCGCTGAGTATGACGTGCCGATGCAATAACGACCGGTGCCTACCGTGAGCGAACAGCGCAAAGTCTGGCTGATCGACGAGGGCCACGCCGGGCATCGCGTGCAATCCGAAGGCATGCTCAAGGCACTGGAGCGGGCAGGGCTTCCAATTCATGTTGAGCGGATCGCGTGCGTCTCGCGGCTGCGCGGCGTGTTCCGCACCGCCGCCCGCGCGGTTTTCTCCCGCCTCGACGGCCCCGGCGCTCTGCGCCTTGCGCATCGGGTTGCGCGCTTCGCGGAACCAGAGGGCCCGCCCCCAGCGTTCATCATCTCGAGCGGCGGGCGGACGGCCTTCGCCAGCCGCGGACTGGCGCTTCAGACCGGCGCCCCCAATGTCTTTGTCGGAAATCCCAAGCCTTTCCCGCTTCACTGGTTCAGCGCGGTGTTATCGCCCGTTTCGCTGCCACAGGGAGAGGCAATCCTGACGGGCGTGGTGCCAAATCTGGTCACGCCGGAGACTTGCCTGGAGGCGGCGAGCGCCTACTGGAAAGGTCCGCCGCCTGCCCGGCGCTGGAGCCTGCTTATTGGCGGCCCGAGCCGCAATCATCTCTATGACATGCAGGATTGGCGCGACATTGCTGCCGGCGTCAACGCGCTCGCGGCGCGGCATGGCGTCAAATGGCTGATCTCGACCTCGCGGCGCACAGGCACCGAAGCGGAAGCTCTTCTGGAATCCGCGATCGTGCCGGAAGCCGTCGACGAGCTTGTCCTGTACAGCCGCGAGCCGAAACGGGTGGTGCTGCCATTCCTTGGCGCTGCAGAGCAGGTGTTCGTCACCCGCGACAGCCTGACGATGGTGAGCGAGGCGATCATGAGCGGCCGGCCGCTTACCGCACTCATACCGCGCCGGGTCGAGCTTGCTCCCGATAATTTCATGTCAGTGGTGCTGCGCAAGTATACCTCATGGGATCATTATGCGGAGATTCCCTGTGCGGCGTTTGGCGACGTTGCGCCAGCCCGCGCTTCAGTCATCACGCATCAGGCGGCCGCAGAATTGGATCAATCGGCCAGGGACCTCATGTGTGCTCTCAACCTTGTGACGCCGGAACCAGCGACGATGTGAGCCCAGAACCATTCATGTACAGTTCACGCGCAGACCGCTAGTTTACCGCGACATGAATGCTGTCATGGCTGAGCCAAAAAAATGACCAGGCACTATCGGCGGCTGCGCCGCCCCGTTGGGATCATCGCTCTGCTGATCGCGCTGGCCGCGCCCTTCACGCTGGCGAACGCGCAGGCCTGCACCTCATCCTGGTCAAAGTCTGGTTATAAGTCCTATTCTCAAATCCAGCGCGAAGTGCGGGCGCAGCTCGGAGATGCGCGGATCGTGCGCGTCGAGCTTTGCGGCAGCGGCGGCTCGGCGTATTTTCGCGTGATCGCACTGACGGGCGGAGATGGCAGCGCGACCCGCCGCGAGCTACGGATCAGCGCGCGATGAGGCGCCGCCCGGTTCAATGCGCCAGCTTGGCAAACAGCACGAAGGTCTGCGGCAATGCGGATACTGGTGGTCGAGGACGATCAGGACCTGAACCGGCAGATCAAGAGCGCCCTGTCGGAAGCCGGATATGCGGTCGATTGCGCCTTCGACGGCGAAGAGGGCCACTTTCTCGGCGATACGGAGTCCTATGACGCCGCCATCCTCGATCTTGGGCTGCCGACGCTGGACGGGCTGAGCATCCTGGAACGCTGGCGGCGGGCGCAGCGCAACATGCCGGTGCTGATCCTCACCGCCCGCGACCGCTGGAGCGAGAAGGTCGCCGGAATGGACGCCGGCGCGGACGATTACGTTGCCAAGCCATTCCACATGGAGGAGCTGCTCGCCCGTATCCGCGCGTTGTTGCGGCGGCAGGCCGGCTTGGCCAGCTCTGAGATCGAATGCGGTCCGCTGCGGCTCGACACCCGCGCTGCCCGCGTCACCTGCGCGGGCGCGCCGATCAAGCTCACCTCGCTTGAGTTCCGGCTGCTCAGCTATCTGATGCATCACCGTGGCCGGGTGGTCCCGCGCATGGAGTTGGTCGAACATCTCTATGAGCAGGACTTCGATCGCGATTCCAACACCATCGAGGTGTTCATCGGCCGGCTGCGCAAGAAGATTCCGCCTCATCTGATCGAAACCGTCCGCGGGCTGGGCTACCGTCTGGCAGAAGCCGCCGACAGCAACCAGCATTGATGACGCGCAATTCGCTCGCCTTTCGCCTGTCGGTTGCCGCGGCAGCCTGCATCCTGCTGGTCCTCCCCGCCACCGGCGTTGTCCTCGTTTCGCTGTATCGGGCGGCGATCGAGGACAGCTTCGATGTCCGGCTTAACACATATGTGAGATACCTGATCGGCTCGACGTTCCGAACCCAGGACGGGTTGCGGCTGGAGGCGCCGGAAACGCTGGGCGAGCCGTTGTTTTCGCTGCCCGCGTCGGGCTGGTACTGGCAGATCACGCCAGCCGACGGCGATGCCGAGCCGCTGCTGAAATCCGCCTCGCTGGTTTCGGAGTCCCTGGCGCTGCCGCCCGCGCTGGACACGGATGGCCGATTCGAGCGCGCCTACATCACTGGGCCGGACGGCGAACTGCTCCGGATCGTTGCCCAGGATATCATTTTTCCCGAACCTGGCGATGCGCGCGCCTACACCTTCGCGGTTGCTGGCAATGCGGGCGAAATCGACGAGTCGGTGTGGAGCTTCACGACCATGCTGATCGCCGCGTTCGCCGCGCTGGGCGCCGCGCTACTGGTCGCCACATTTATTCAGGTGCGCTATGGTCTGCGTCCGCTGGGCGACATTCGCGCGCGACTTGCGGCAATCCGCTCCGGCGATGCAGAACGGCTGGAAGGCGAGTTGCCGGCGGAAATCCAGCCGCTACAAAAGGAGCTGAACTCGCTGATCCGCGCCAACCAGCAGATCATCGAGCGCGCCCGCACGCATGTCGGCAACCTCGCACATGCGCTGAAGACGCCGCTCAGCGTGATCACGAACGAGGCGCGCGAGCGCGACGATCCGTTCGCGCGGAAGGTCAGCGAGCAGGCCGAGATCATGCGCCAGCAGGTCACCCATCACCTGGACCGGGCGCGTGTGGCAGCGCGCGCTGGAGTCGTCGGCCGTGCAACCCCGATCAAGCCCGTTATCGAGACGATGCGCGGCGCTCTCGCCAAGATCTACAGGGGCCATCGGCTCGACCTGACCGCCGAATGTCCGGACAACCTGCACTTCGAGGGCGAGAAGCAGGACCTGCAGGAGATGATCGGAAACCTGATGGACAACGCGTGCAAATGGGCGCGCGGCACGGTCGCGATCTCCGCGTCGCGTCAGGAGGGCGATTCGCGGTTCCTCTGCATCTGTGTTGATGACGACGGGCCCGGCCTTCCGCCAAGCGCGCGCGAGCAGGCTATGAAACGCGGGCGCCGTCTTGACGAAAACAAGCCCGGCTCGGGTCTCGGCCTGTCGATCGTCGCGGATCTGGCGAACCTTTATTCAGGCGATTTCAGGCTGGAGGAATCGCCGCTCGGAGGCCTTCGCGCAGTGTTGATCCTGCCAGCTGTTCAAAGCCGGTGACGCGCCCAAAAAATGACAGAATAGCGCAATTCTGTGTCATGGTAATCGTGAACAAATCGTGACCAGTTGGGTCGCGAAGATGCGAATTTGGGGGCAATTGTGCGAAAAGGCATGACCTTAGCGCTGGTCGCGGTGCTGAGCGTTGCCGTGGCCGGATGCGCAAGCCGGCAGGAATCCGGCGCTGTTATCGGCGCCGTCACCGGCGCGATCGTGGGCAACCAGTTCGGCTCTGGCGCTGGGCGCGCGCTGGCAACGGCGGCAGGCGCGGTTGTCGGCGGTATTGTGGGAAGCGAAATCGGCCGCAAGCTCGATGAGGCGGACAGGCGTCACGCGGCCGCGGCGGAATATTATGCGCTGGAAGAAGAGGAAGTTGGCAGCACACGCGGCTGGCGCAACCCGGAGTCGGGTCATCATGGCGAAGTGGTCATCAAGCGCGAATATCGTAGCGAGGGCCGGCTCTGCCGCGACTATGAGCACACCATCTACATCGATGGCGAGCCAGACGTGCTGAGCGGCACCTCCTGCCGCAGCGAGGATGGCAGTTGGCGCTCGATCGGTTAACCGCCATAAGTTATGCGCGCACACCACGCTTCTGGCCGGGGCCAGCGGGTTCCCGGTCAAGACGCGTCTTTTCGCCGCCAGAGCGCTGATTTGCGACCGGATTCGCTTGCGCTTCAAATGCATCATTTCCTATTTTACGGAGATATGACGCGGAAATGAGCAGGGCGCGATGGTCCTCTGGGTAATTCTGGCGCTTCTAACGGCACTCGTTATCATTGTTGTCTGTCTGCCATTGGTCCGGCCAAACGGCAAGCAGACGCTGGCCACGCAATCCGACGCCGAGATCTACAAGGCGCAGCTTGCCGAAATCGAGGATGAGCGCGCGCGTGGTCTCATCAGCGAAAATGAGGCGCAGGCCGCGCGCATCGAAGTCAGCCGCCGCCTCCTCCGTAGTACGGAGGAAAGCGAGAAGACCGGCCCGGCAGATCGCTCGGCCAAGGATAACGATCGCGCGCTCGTTGTTGTTTCGATTATCGTCCCCCTGCTCGCGCTGAGCGGCTACCTCGTTTACGGCTCTCCCGCATTACCGCAGCAACCCTTTACCGCGCGCTTCGATCAATCGCCGGAAGCACAGCGCGTTGCCGAAATGGTCAACCGCGTGGAGCAGCGATTGCGCGAGCACCCCGAGGACGGTGCGGGCTGGGACGTCATCGCGCCCGTGTATCTGCGCCAGCAGCAGTATCATGACGCTGTTTTCGCTTTCCAGCAGGCGCTGCGCCTGAACGGAGAGAGTGCCGCCAGGCTGGAAGGCCTTGGCGAAGCGATGGTGCTTCGCGACAACGGCGAAGTGAACCAGACGGCGCGGCTGGCTTTTCAGCGGGCGCTGGTGCGTAACCCGGACAGCCTCAAGGCGCAGTTCTGGCTTGGTGTGAGCGAGGAACAGAACGGCAATTTCGAGCAGGCTGCCCAGGCTTACAGGAAGATTTTGGAGGCCAGCCCCGAGGGCGCGCCATGGCGCATGATGGTTGGGACCCGGCTTGCCGTTGTACAACAGGAGCTCAATCCGGACGCTGCCAGCGCGCCCGCGCTTTCGCCAGAGGCGATGCGCTCGGCCGAAAACATGAGCCGCGAAGAGCGGGCCCAGATGATCGAGAATATGGTCGCCGGGCTGGCGGAGCGGCTCGAAACCGACGGCAGCGACCTTGACGGCTGGTTGCGCCTCATGCGGGCCTACACGGTTTTGGGCAAGTCGGGCGAGGCAGAGCAGGCCGCCGCTTCGGCACGCGAACATTTCAAGGATGACCCCGGCGCGCTGGAGCGCATTGACAGCGCCGCGCGCCAGCTGGGGTTGCAGTCGTAACAGGAGCGGTTGAAGACAGATGACAAGGAAACAGCGCCGGAGCGTCTTGATCGTCCTTGGCCTCATCGTGCTCGGCGGGGCGACGGCAATGGTTCTTTCGGCTCTGGATAGCAAGATCACCTTCTTTTATAGCCCCAGCGACGTCGCACAGAAATCCGTTGGGCCGGGCGAACGCTTCCGCCTCGGCGGCCTGGTCGAACAGGGCAGCGTGGTGCGCGGCGAGGGGACGACAATCCGCTTCGCCGTGACCGACACCGCCCGCTCAGTCGAAGTCAGGTATTCCGGCATCCTGCCGGACCTTTTCCGCGAGGGTCAGGGTGTTGTGACGGAAGGCCGTCTCGATGAGAACGGCATCTTCAAGGCTGACACCGTGCTGGCCCGGCACGACGAGAACTACATGCCGAAGGAAGTCGCCGACGCGCTGAAACGCCAGGGCTACTGGCAGCACGGCGCGGCTGGCGGTGACGGCGCGGCGCAGGCCCGGCCGTCGGCCGAGACGCCCGCGCCCCAAGACGCGCAATACACCCAGTAACACCCCAGAACGAAAGGCCGGAGCCTTGATCACCGAGATCGGACATTTCGCGCTGCTGCTGGCGCTTGGCGTTGCGGCGGTGCAAACCATCCTTCCCGCCTGGGGCGCGCATCGCGGCAATGCGGCGCTGATGGAGACCTGCGTGCCGGCGGCGGTGGTGCAGTGCGCGCTCGTCCTGACCGCATTTGGCGCGCTCACCCATGCCTATGTCATCTCAGACTTTTCCGTCTCCAACGTCGCGTACAACTCTCACTCCGCCAAACCGATGATCTACAAGATCACCGGCGTATGGGGGAACCATGAAGGCTCCATGGTGCTTTGGGTGCTCATCCTCGCGCTGTTCGGCGCGGGCGTGGCTGTGTTCGGGCGGAACCTGCCATCGACGCTCAAAGCGAACACGCTGGCGGTGCAGGGCTCCCTGTCTCTGGCCTTCCTGATCTTCATAATTGCGACATCGAACCCGTTTACGCGGCTTGACCCCGCGCCGATCGAGGGCAATGGGCTGAACCCAATCCTGCAGGATGTCGCGCTCGCCTTCCATCCGCCGCTGCTCTATGCGGGCTATGTCGGCTTCTCGATGGCGTTTTCCTTCGCCGTCGCAGCTCTGATCGAAGGGCGCATCGACGCAGCGTGGGCGCGCTGGGTGCGGCCGTGGACGCTGGCGGCATGGATGTTCCTGACCATCGGCATCTCGATGGGCTCCTGGTGGGCCTACTACGAACTTGGCTGGGGCGGCTGGTGGTTCTGGGACCCGGTGGAGAATGCCTCGTTCATGCCGTGGCTGCTGGGAACGGCACTGCTGCATTCTGCCGTGGTGATGGAAAAGCGGGAGGCGCTCAAGGTCTGGACAATATTGCTCGCGATCCTGACCTTTGGCCTCAGCCTGCTCGGCACCTTCCTCGTCCGCTCCGGGGTGCTCACTTCGGTCCATGCCTTCGCGACCGACCCGACGCGCGGCATCTTCATCCTCGGTATCATTGCCTTCTTCATGGCCGGTGCGCTCGCGCTGTACGCGTGGCGCTCGCCGCTGCTCCGCCAGGGCGGCGTGTTCGCGCCGATCTCGCGTGAAGGCGGGCTGGTGCTCAACAACCTGCTGCTGTCGACAGCCTGCGGCGTGGTATTCGTCGGCACGCTTTATCCGCTGGCGCTTGAGGCTGTCACGGGCGAGAAGATTTCGGTCGGCCCGCCGTTCTTCAATGCGACCTTCGTCCCGCTGATGCTGCCGCTGCTTCTGGCGATGCCCTATGGGCCGTTCCTGGCATGGAAGCGCGGCGACATCCTTGGCGCGAGCCAGCGGCTCGCTCTGGCGGCCGGGCTAGCGTTCCTTGCGGGCGTCGCAGCCTTTTCCCTCACGATGGACGGGCCGACACTTGCGCCGATTGGCGTGGCGCTCGGCCTATGGACAATCTTCGGCGCGCTGTCGGAAACGGCGTTCCGCGTCAAGCTGTTTCAGGGGCCGCTGGGCGAAAGCTGGCGCCGCGCGCGCGGCCTCCCGGCGTCGAGCTATGGCGGAATGCTGGCGCATCTGGGCGTCGGCGTGATGGTGCTCGGCATCGTTGGCGTGAGCGCCTGGGCGAGCGAGCGGATCGTGGCGATGAAGCCGGGCGAAACGGTCGAGTTCGCAGGAACGCAGGTGACGCTGAACGAGGTCAGCCCGTGGCGCGGCCCGAACTTCATCGAGGAGCAGGCCGAATTCTCCGTGAGCACGGGCGGCAACAGCTTCACGCTGACCCCGTCAAAACGGCTTTATGACCAGCCGCGTCAGGCGACATCGGAAGTCGGCATTCATGCCTTCTGGTCCGGCAACTTCTACGTTGCCATCGGCGACGAACTGAACGACGGCGCATATTCGGTGCGAATGTATTTCCACCCGCTGGTCACCCTGATCTGGATCGGCACCGTCATCATGTTCATCGGCGGCGCGATCTCGCTGGCCGACCGGCGGCTGCGCGTCGGCGCACCGCGAAAGAGCCGGCAGACCGCTGCGGCGGCGCCCGCGCCGGCGGAGTAAGGCGGAACGTTCATGCGCATCATTGCAATCCTTCTGGCGTTGGTCCTTATCCTGCCGGTCGCCGCGCAGGCGGTGGAGCCTGATGAGGTGCTGGACGACCCCAAGCTGGAGCAGCGCGCCCGCGAGATTTCCAAGGGCTTGCGCTGCGTGGTCTGCCAGAACGAATCCATTGACGAATCAAACGCCGAGTTGGCCAAGGACCTGCGCATCCTGGTGCGCGACCGTCTGCAGGCCGGCGACACGAATGAGGAAGTTGTCGACTACGTTGTTGCGCGTTACGGCGAGTTCGTGTTGCTGGAGCCGCGCTTCGCCCCACACACCTACCTGTTGTGGCTGACGCCGGCGCTGCTTTTGCTGTTCGGGCTGATGCTCGCCTACAAGCTGTTTCGCGGGCGCCAGTCGCAAGTCGAGGCGAGCGCGCCGAAGCCGCTCAGCGACGCCGAGCGCCAGCAGCTCGATCGCCTCCTCTCGGCAGGCCCCGACGACACTGGGCGCGCGGGATAACGAAGCTTTGACGAGACCGAGGGAGCGGCGCACTTGCGCTTGGCGCTTCTGAATGGGCATCCTGCCCGCGAATTTGCCGATCCGCAGCAGGAGATGACCGATGCCCGCCAAATCGCAGAAACTCACCTTCCCTGGCTCGCAAGGCACCCAGCTTGCGGCGCGGCTTGACCTGCCCGCGGGAGAACCGCGCGCCTGCGCTCTGTTCGCGCATTGCTTCACCTGCTCCAAGGACATCTTCGCCGCCGCGCGCATCGCCAGCGAGCTGACAGACCGCGGCTTTGCCGTCTTCCGCTTCGACTTCACCGGGCTTGGCGCGAGCGAGGGCGAGTTCGCCAACACCAACTTCTCCTCCAACATGGCCGATCTGGTGCACGCCGCCAACTTCATGCGCGAAATGCGCGAGGCCCCCACCGTCCTGATCGGGCACAGCCTGGGCGGCGCGGCGGTGCTGGGCATCGCGGGCGAGATCCCCGAGGTGAAGGCCGTCGCCACGATCGGCGCGCCGGCCGATGCCGAGCATGTCGTCCACAATTTCGGCGCGCATCTCGACACCATCGAGCAGGACGGCTACGCAGAGGTCGAGCTAGCGGGGCGCAAGTTTACGATCAAGAAGCAGTTTCTTGACGACGTGAAAGGCCACACGCTGACCGACCGCATCGCCGCGATGCGCAAGGCCTTGCTGGTGTTCCATTCGCCGGTGGACAACACCGTGGGCATCGAGAACGCCGCCGCGATTTTCAGCGCCGCCAAGCACCCCAAGAGCTTCATCTCGCTGGACAATGCCGACCATCTGCTCTCGCGCCGCGAGGATGCGGCCTACGTCGCGGAGGTTCTGAGCGGCTGGGCGTCGCGCTACCTGCGCGGCGTTGATGACGGCTCCCGGCTCGACTACCCCGGCAAGAAGGGCGTCGTGAGCGTGGCCGAGACCGGGCGCGGCAAGTTCCAGCAGGAGATTGTCTCGGAGCGTCACCGACTGCTGGCCGACGAGCCGACGAGCTACGGCGGCCTCGACACGGGACCGTCGCCCTATGACCTCCTGAACATGGCGCTCGGCACGTGCACATCGATGACCATCCGCATGTATGCCGACCGGAAGGCTCTGCCGCTGGAACGTGTGCGCGTTGACGTGCGCCATGACAAGGTCCACGCCGAAGATTGCGACGCCTGCACCGACGAGCAAAAGGGCAAGGGCGGGCGCATCGACCGGTTCGAGCGGGAGCTGTTCCTTGACGGTGACCTCACGGCGGACCAGCGCCAGCGCCTGAAAGAGATCGCCGACCGCTGCCCGGTCCACCGGACGCTGGAAGCCTCATCGGTAATCGAGACAAAGCTGTCCGGCGAGGCCGTCTGAAGCAGTTTCAGCAAAAGCGGGGGCCGGTTTTGTGCCGGGAAATATTCCAAAAAACAAAGAGTTAGAGCGCGCTCGCTGATCCTGATTTTGTTGAACGCGCTTCAGTCGTCAAACGGCGCAACCGCCCATTCGCGCACATTCTGATGCGCGATCGCCGACCCGGCCCCCTCGGTGATGAGCGTGGTCAGGATCAGCCGGCTCGGCAGACCGGTTAGGGTTTCGCCGCGCAGGCTCTCATACGCGCGGATCGCACTGCGAGTCCCGCGTCCGAAGATTCCGTCGATAGGCCCGGTGTAGAGGTTGCGGGCCTGCAACTCCTTCTGCAGGTCAACCACCTCTTGCTCGGTGGAGATCATCGTCCGCGCCGCCAGCGGCCCGATCACCGGCGCAAAGGCCCGCGCGTTCACCGCCGTGTTGGCGATAATGTCCGGCTTCTGCCGGCGCACCACGTCGCCCTGGCTGAGCAGAAGCCGCGTGCGCGTGTAGGTGCCGACGTTCAGCCCCACGACAACCGGCCCCTCCGCCGTGTCCATCAGGATCGGCGAGCCGGAGGACGCGCCGCCGGTGTCGCAGTCATGCAGCAGCAAATCGTCCGCGCCAGAGAAATGCTGGCGGATGTAGCGCCACTCGATGCCCCGGAAGCTGCGGCGGATTTGGCAGCGGTCGCTGTAGGCAAGCTCCCAATGTGTGTAATCCCAGTGATAGCTGAGCTGGAAAATGCGCCGCTCGTCCGACGCCTTGATCAGATCGTCGGTCGGGCGCGGCGACACCTGCATGGAGCCAAACTTGCAGATCGGCCGCTCCAGCTTGGCCAGCGCCCAATCCTTGGGCGCGGAGAGCGGCGGCTCTGTCCCGAATTGGGTCGTCCCGACCGCGACACTGTGCTTCGGCGTCCCGGCAATGCGCCCGGCTATGCCCGAGGACAGCGACAGGTCGCGGTGCTCAAGCCGGAAGGTCATGTCGAAGAGGTTTGGCAGCCGGCCCTTGCGCGGCTGAAACAGACAGTGGGACGCCGTAGCGATCACGTTCGGCGCGACGCAGAAGGCCGAGCACAGCGTCTGCGTGTCCGGTTCATAGATCATCCCGATCTGGCCGGAGAGGTGGGCGTAGGCGGACGGCACGTGCTTGCGTGTATCCTCGCCGAAAACCGCCGCCGCTGTGCTGCCGGCCGATAACATCACCGCCGCGGCAATGACGCCCCCAGCCATACCCGCGGCCCATGCCGGAGCCGCCCGAAAAACCGAAAAGGCCCGCACAAGCATCTGCCTTTGCTTGTCCCCCGTTCGCTTCGGCCGCCTTGACTGGCCGCAAATCGATAACCTCAGGAACCACCGCCGCCGGGGCCGGCGCTCCATGAACAAAGTTTAACCTGCCGGAAAGTGACCAGTAATGGGCGTCCGCATATATCCGAGCTATCGAAATACGAAACCTCAGAGGAGAAGAGTAAGTCCAATGGCGGAAGAGATCAACAAATCTGAACGCGCCAGAACGAGCCCATGGCGGCGCGCGGGGCTCGGCACAGCCGCCGTGGTGGTGGCCGGCGCTCTCGCGGGCACGACGGCCTGGCTCGGCGCAGCCGATACGCCACGGCTCGCGACGCCCGCTCAGGCGCAGGAGATGCAGAACGGAGCGCCGTTCAGTTTCGCGGATTTGGCGGAGCAAGTGCGCCCGGCGGTGGTCAGCATCGAAGTGAGCGGACGCAGTACTCCGGGTTTCGTCCGTGGCCCCCGCGGGGAACGTAACGAGGACTTCTTCGGCCTTCCGGAGGATCATCCGCTACGCGAGTTTTTCGAGCGCTTCGGCGAAAATATGCCCGAGCGGCCGCGCCGCCCGTCGCGTTCGGCTGGTTCCGGGTTCCTGATTTCGCCTGACGGTTACATCGTCACCAACAATCATGTTGTCGAAGATGCCGAGCGCATCGAAGTGACGATCGGCGAGGAGCAGGCGACTTTCGATGCCCAGCTTATCGGCACGGACGCCCGCACCGACATCGCCTTGCTGAAGATCGAGGGCAACGGCGACTTCCCCTTTCTCGAATTCGCTGACACGCCGATCCGTGTTGGCGACTGGGTGCTTGCGGTTGGCAACCCGTTCGGCTTGGGCGGATCGGTCTCCGCCGGCATCGTTTCAGCGCGCGGCCGCGATATCGGCTCCAGCCCGTACGACTTTCTTCAGGTGGACGCCGCGATAAACCGGGGCAACTCCGGCGGTCCTTCCGTGAACCTGGAAGGCAAGGTCGTTGGCGTGAACACGGCGATCTTCTCTCCGTCCGGCGGCAATGTCGGCATCGCCTTCTCGATTCCGGCGGGCCTGGTTCAGCAGATCGTTCAGGACCTGCAGGACGACGGCACAGTCGACCGCGGGTGGCTTGGGGTAACCATTCAGGACGTCGACCGCGATCTGGCAGAGGGCCTTGGCATGGACCCGAGCGATCCGCACGGCGCGCTCGTCACCAACATCCTGGATGACGG
>CAZYUT010000013.1:22516-28879 GCA_964650735.1 uncultured Hyphomicrobiaceae bacterium | reverse complement strand
ACACGCCCTATTTCGACGGCTGCCTGCCCATCGAGGAGATGGCCGCGCGCGGGCGCGAGACGTTGCGCCACGGCCCGATGAAACCGATGGGGCTGACCAATCCGCGCGCGCCGGACGTCAAACCCTATGCGGTCGTCCAGCTCCGCCAGGACAACGCGCTCGGCACGCTGTGGAACATGGTCGGCTTCCAGACCAAGATGCGATACGGCGAGCAGGCGGATGTTCTGCGGATGATCCCGGGGCTGGAGAATGCGCGGTTCGCCCGGCTCGGCGGGCTGCATCGCAACACGTTTTTGAACAGCCCGAAGCTGCTGGACGAGAGCTTACGGCTGCGTGCCTGCCCGCGCCTGCGCTTCGCCGGGCAGATCACCGGCGTCGAGGGCTATGTCGAATCCGCGGCGATCGGACTACTGACCGGGCGGTTTGCCGCCGCCGAGCGGCTGGGCCAGGTGATCGCGCCGCCCCCGGCCGTGACGGCGATGGGCGCATTGCTCGCGCACATCACGGGCGGGCACATCGCAGCACCCGACGATGGCGGCGGGGCGCGCAGTTTTCAGCCGATGAACGTGAATTTCGGGCTATTTCCGCCGGTTGAGGCGCCGCGCACTGACGAGGACGGCAAGCGGCTGAAGGGCAAGGCGAAGTCTCTCGCGCGCAAGAAGGCGATGTCGGCGCGGGCGCTGCATGCGATCGACGCCTGGCTTGCGCCCGTGCGCGCCGCCGCCGAGTAGCGTCATTGCGAGTGCAGCGATGCAATCCAGTTCTGCACCCCGCGCCCAGCAACTGGATCGCTTCGGCTCTTCGAGCCTCGCGATGACGGGATCGGGCGAGCGAGTTTAGGGGATGCGGCCGGTCAGGTTCGCGCGCCACATCCGCCAGAAGCCCGATAGCGGCTGTGGGGCGGGAAGTTCGCGTAGCGGATCGCGCCCCGGCTGCGCCAGCGCACGCAACTGCCCGCGCACCAGCGCCAGCGGCAGGAAAGCCGGGCGCACGCGGGGCGGCAGCGCGGCAAACTCCTTGGCGGCGACAGCCCGATGCGCCTCCGCCACCTCGCGCAGCCGCGCCAACTCTCCTTTGAGCGCCTCGGTAACGTTGCCCGCCCGCACATCACTCGTTTGCACGCCCATGGCCGATAATTCAGCGCGCGGCAGCATGAGCAGCCCGCTCGCGCGATGGACAGGCAGCGCCCGCATGATCCCCGCCAGCCCGAACGCGATCCCGGCATGGCGCGCCAGATGCGCCGCGCGCGCGTCGCGCTGCCCGAGGATGTATCCGGCAAGCTGAAACACTGTCCCGGCCGTGCGCGCGAGATAGTCCTCCAGATGCGACTGGTCGGGCATCGGCGTGGCGGCCAGATCGCTCAGGCGCGCGTCGATCATGTCGGCGAGCAGATCGCCGGGCAGCACGCACCGCCGCCGCGCCAGCGCCAGCGCATCGGCCACGGGATGACCGATCACCTGCCCATTTTGCGACCGTTCCAGCGCTTCGCGCCACCATTCCAGACGGATTTCGCCGAGCATCGCCTCGCTGACCTCCTCGCGGACACGCGCCAGCTCGACGTTGAAGGCGAACAGGCTGAGCAGGTGGTCCCGTTGCGGGCGCGGCGCGAACAGCGCGGCGCGATAGCGGTCGCGGTCGAGGCGCCGCACCGTATCGGCGACGAGCGCGGCGCGTTCGGCTGCGTCCATTGCCGCGGTGGGTTCGCCCAGTTCTGGCTGGTGCGCGGTCATTCCGGCTGCGGCGCGTCAGTCCCGGCGCCCCGGCCTGCGGGTATGAGCGCGGCGGCGAACTGGCGCTGCTCGGACAGAAGCAATGACAGCGTGCGGCAGGCCGGGCCGGTCGCCATCACCTCCAGCCCAAGGCCCGCTTCCGCGCAGGCTGTGCGGACTTCCGGGGCGGGGAACACCTGACGCGCTCCCGTACCGAGCAGGATGAAGTCAATGCCCGGCGCGGCGGACATGGCTGGAGCCAAATCTTCAGGCGTGAGCGCCTCGGGACCGTGCGCGACGGGCCATGAGAAAACGCCCTCGGGCAGGATAAGCGTTGGACCCTCATAGCGCACTTCGCCCGACCAGAATGCGAAACCGCTCTGGCTGTAAGCATGAACTGGCGTCGTGTCGCAGATCCTGTGCATGATCCATGAGGTAGGTGAGCACGCCGAGGCTGTCAAAGCCATCGCAAATCGTGGCCGCTCGCGCCGCGCCTCAGGATGAGGTCTCGCGCGCTTTCTGGCTCACGGCGGTCTTGCCGCCCTGCTCCTTGACTTTCGCGCCGCCCAGCCCGCTCCAGTCGCGCTTGACGCCCAGCATCAACAGCAGCGGGGCGGCCACGAAGATCGAGGAATAAGTACCGATCACGACGCCCCAGATCATGGCGAAGACAAATCCGCGGATCACTTCGCCGCCGAGAACGTACAGCGCCACGAGAGCAATCAGGGTTGTCACCGAAGTGACGATCGTACGCGACAGGGTCTCGTTGACCGACTGGTCCAGAAGGTCGGTCAGCGGCATCTTCTTGTATTTGCGCAAGTTCTCGCGCACGCGGTCATACACCACCACGGTGTCGTTCAGCGAGTAGCCCACGATGGTCAGGATCGCCGCGATAATCGGCAGGCCGAACTCGATCTGCAGCGCGGAAAAAATGCCGATCGTCAGCACGACGTCGTGCACGAGCGCGACGACGGCGCCGACGGAGAACTGCCACTCGAAGCGTAGCCAGATGTAGACCAGCACCCCAAAGATCGCGAGGATCACCGCCAGCGTGCCGGACTCGATCAGTTCCTGCGATACAGTCGGCCCAACTACCTCAACGCGCCTGTATTCGACATTCTCGCCGAGCGCGCCCTGCACCTTGTCGACCACCGCTTGCTGCGCCTGCTCGCCGCCCGGCTGCTCCTGCACGCGGATGAGCACGTCATCCGGCGCGCCGAAGGTCTGGATCTGCACGTCGCCCAGGCCGAGGCCGCTGAGCTGGTCGCGCAACTCGCCGATGTCGGCGGGGCCGTCGGTTGTCTTGATCTCGATGAGCGTGCCGCCCTTGAAGTCGATGCCGTAGTTCAGCCCCACGCCAAGGAACAGCGCGACGGAGAGCAGCATCAGCACGGCGGACGCGACCATGGCGATGCGGTGATAGGCCATGAACGGCACATGCGTGTCGGACGGGACGAGCTTGATCGGCTTGAAAGGCATGGCCGATTGAACCTCCTAGATCGGGACCGTGCGCGGGCGCGTCTGCTGCAGCCACAGCACGACCATCATGCGCGTGAACATCAGCGCCATGAACACCGAGGTGAAAATGCCGATCGACAGCGTGACGGCGAAGCCGCGCACCGGACCAGACCCCAGCCAGAACAGGATCAGGGCGGCGATGAACGTGGTGATGTTGGCGTCTAGGATCGTTCCGATAGCGCGAGAGAAGCCGATGTCGATCGCGGCGATCGGTGTCTTGCCAGCGCGCAGCTCCTCGCGAATACGCTCGAAGATCAGCACGTTCGCATCGACGGCCATGCCGACAGTGAGCACGATCCCGGCGATACCGGGAAGCGTCAACGTCGCCTGAAGCGCAGAGAGGATGCCGAGGATCATGCCGATGTTGGCCAACAGCGCGATATTGGCGAACAATCCGAACAGGCCATAGGCCGCGAGCATGAAGATCACCACGCCGATCAGGCCGACGATGCCGGCGATCTCGCCAGCGGCGATGGAATCCGCGCCAAGGCTCGGCCCGACCGTACGCTCCTCAAGGATCGTGAGCGATGCCGGCAACGCGCCGGAGCGCAGCAGGATGGCGAGGTTGTTCGCTTCCTCGACCGAGAAGTCGCCAGAGATCTGACCAGTGCCGCCAAGGATCGGCTCCTGAATGACCGGCGCGGAAATGACCTTGCCGTCAAGGACAATCGCGAACGGCCGCCCGACATTCTCCGAGGTCACATCGCCGAAACGCCGCGCGCCCGAGGCATTGAAACGGAACGTGACGATCGGCTCGTTCGTTCTTTGATCGAAATTCGGTTGCGCATCGACCAGGTCTTCGCCGCTGATGATCGCGCGCCGTTGCAGCAGATAGAGCTGTTGCGTCGCGCTGTCGGCGGCCGGGTAGACCTCCGAGCCGGGCGGTGGGCGACTGGCGTCCGCCTCTTCCGGCGTCATCGATTGATCGACCAGCTGGAATGTCAGCTTCGCCGTTTGGCCGATCAACTCCTTGAGCCGCTCGGGATCTTGCAGGCCTGGCACCTGGACAAGCACGCGGTCAATGCCCTGCCGCTGAATGTTCGGCTCGGTGGTGCCCAGGGCGTCGATACGCCGGCGGATGGTCTCGATTGTCGAGCCGACCGCGGAGCGGAGCCGCTGCGCGAACGCGTCCTCGGTGAGGTTGACGAAAAGCTGATCGCCCTGGCGCTGGACCTCGATATCTGTGCCTCCGCCAACGCCGGTCAGCAAGTTGCCGTCGATCGGCTGTGCGAGATCGGACACGGCTTGAAATGCCTCGTCGACCCGCCCCGCTTCGCGGATGGTCACGGCGACACCCTCGTCGGTGACGCGCAAATTCTGGTACCCGATCCGCGCGTCGCGCAGGGCAATGCGCACATCATCGCGAATGGCTTCAAGCCAGCCGGCCCGCAACTCGCCAGTGTCCACCTCAAGCAGCAAGTGTGAACCGCCCTGGAGGTCGAGACCCAGATGCACCTGCTTGTTCGGCATCCAGTCGGGCAAGCCGGACAGCGTATCCTTCGGCAGCGCATTCGGCAGCGCGTAAGCGATGCCGAGCAGCACTGCCCCGAGCACCAGGATCATTTTCCAGCGTGAGAAATAGAGCATGAGGCCACCAGGTTGCGGTGGGCGCTGCGTCTGCGCCCACGCGAGCATTGCATTCAGGCGTTATCGCCGCCGGTCTCCTTGGACGGCTCCGCGGAAGCGCCATTGCCGGTCTTTGCGCGGCTGCGACGGGTCCGCGTTGTGCCGGCGGATTTCGATTGGCCGGTCTTGGATGCGCCGCCTCTTGAAGCCGTGCTGCCGCCGCTCTTGCGCGCGCTACCGCCAGCGCCGGCCGAGCGGGATTTGCGGGCGGCCGGTTTCTTGGCCGCGCCGTTGGCCGATGCCGGAGCGGGTGCCTCATCCTGAACCTCGGCCTCGTCGCTCTCGTCCGTCAGGTCTTCCACTCTCTCGGCGGACTGCCGTGAGGCTTTCGCCGCGCCGCGCACTTCGGCTTTCGGCCGCACCTCGGACAGCGTATTGCGAATGACGCTGACGCGCACGCCATCGGCGATTTCAACCTGGATCTCGTCCTCATCGGCGACGCGCACCACCTTGCCGACAAGCCCGCCGGCGGTCACGACCATATCGCCGCGCTTGACGCTTGCGACCATTTCGCGATGGGCTTTCAGCCGCTTCTGCTGCGGCCGGATGATGAGGAAATACATGATTGCGAAGATCAGGATGAACGGCATCAACTGGAGGAAAATATTTGCTCCTCCGTCGGGTGTGGCGGTTTGCGCGAGGGCGGGCGTGATGAACATGCTAAGGTCCTTTGACTTGGGGCTGGGGCCAGACGCCTCTCAAATGGCTTGGTCCAATCGACCACACGTCCGATCTGAAGTCCAACGGCACGCGAAAGCGTTGGGCGAGGCCGCGCTCGTCCCGCAATGCGCCGCGACTATAGCCGTACATTCATGCATTGCAACCGATTGCGGACAGTGCTTGCGCCTCAATCTCGAAATAATCATGACAGTCACACTTTACGAGCGTGGGCCCGGCCGCACCTCACAAAAATCATTGTCTGGCGGCTGCTGGACAACGCCCGATGCGGCGCGTAACACACGCAGCGAACCAGGGACAACACCATGACCGCGCAAGAACAACACGATCGCTTCCGCCAGTTCGCGCTGATCGAACGCATCGCCGATGCCCTTGAGCGGATCGCCCCGCCACGGGCGGTGCCTGCGGATTTTGGCAGCGCGGAGGCATTCATCTGGCACCCGTCTCCCGGCGCGTTCCAGCCGGTGCCAAAGGTCAATCGCGTGCCGCTGGAGCTGCTGCGCGCGATTGCGCCGATGCGCGACCGGCTGCTGGAAAATACGGTTCGTTTTGCGCGCGGGCTGCCCGCCAACAACGCCCTGCTCTGGGGGGCGCGGGGGATGGGCAAAAGTTCGCTGGTCAAGGCAGTGCACGCGCGCGCCAGCGAGGGGATCGCGGCGGGCGGACCGGGCCTCAAGCTCGTAGAGATTCACCGCGAGGACATCGGCACGCTGCCGCAGTGCCTGAACGCCCTGCGTGGCGACGCGAACCGCTTCGTCGTGTTTTGCGACGATCTCTCATTCGATGACGGCGACACCTCCTACAAGTCGCTCAAGGCCGTGCTCGAAGGCGG
>CAZYUT010000013.1:0-22416 GCA_964650735.1 uncultured Hyphomicrobiaceae bacterium | reverse complement strand
GTAGCGTGGCAGTTCATTCAGGATTTGGCGGGCGAGCTGGAAACGCCGCTGCGCGACAGGTAATTACGGCGCAGCGCGGATTTCGCCGACTGTCTCGGTCGCGTTGGCCGAAGGCGGCGCGAACCACTGGTCTTCCGGCCACATGCGCTGTTGGAAGAAATCGTTGAGCCGCAGCGACGCCATCGTCTGGACAAACGGCGTGACGGTCGGGGAGAAGGTCACGACGGCCAGGAAGGCTGCTGTCATCAACAGCGACGCGCGCGGCGAGTCATACTGCCAGATCTTCAGCGCGCTACCGAAGGACCGCTTGACATAGGCGCCCTCGAAATCGACGGAGTAAATCTCGTCGAGCGACAGGTGCACCATATAGCCGAAGAAGACGAACAGCCCGCCGAGCCAGCCGATGGCCGGATCGCGCCCCAGCAGATGCGTGAGCACGATGGCCGTCAGCGCCATGAACAAGAGGCCCGCGAGCACCGAATGGAAGATGCCGCGATGCACCGCGTGCCGGTGAAAAAAACGCCACAGGCCGAGCCTTACAAGCGCGTAGACGCCCAGCCAAATCGCCCAGAGTTCGGCGATTGAATAGACGCTGTAATACCGGAACAGCGCGATGAAGGCGAACAGTATGCCGAGCGCTCCGAACAGCATCCGCGACGGGTGCGACTTCTGAAGGTCGATATCCGGCAGGATGCTGCCAATGATGCCTGCGGCCATCAGTGTCGCGAGTTCGCCTGCAGGGACTGCTCCTGCCGCCAGCGCCACCGAAGCGGCCAGGCCGCTCGCGACCGCGCCAACTCCGAGATGGGTCGAGAAATTCGCCACACCTGCCCCCAACGTTTGTGACGGCAACGCTAGGCGATTCGCTCGCGGCGGACTATGCGCCCAAGCATTTGACCACAGGCATGTTTCCCCGGATGCGCGGTTAATTCCTGACCGTGGAGATTGGAATTAGAATTAAAGCATTTCTAAGTTATTGTTTTTCTTGCGCTTTTTGTTGACTCTGCTACGCGCCTCAATTTAGCTGACGCCACGGGTTGGTCATTTTCCGGCCGCCCGCAGATGACGGAGAAGACCGATGCCAGAGTCTTCACCCCCGAACATTGGAGGAGCAGAAATGACGTACAGCTTGGCAGGGCGCGCACTGACCGGCGCCCTTTTGGCCATTGCCCTGGCGGCGCCCTTTCCCTCGGATGCCCAGGCGAATGGCGAGGTGAACCTGTATTCGTCTCGCCACTACGACACCGATGAGCGCCTGTATTCCGATTTTGAGGAACTGACCGGCATCAAGATCAACCGGATCGAAGGCAATGCCGACGAGCTGATTGCGCGGATGGAAGCCGAAGGCGAGAACTCGCCGGCGGACGTCTTCCTCACAGTTGACACCGTGCGGCTGACGCGCGCCAAGGAGATGGGCCTGCTGCAATCGATCGAGAGCGAGGTTCTGGAGAGCCGGGTCCCGGATTACCTGCAGGACGAGGACAACCAATGGTTCGCCTTTTCGCAGCGCGCGCGCATCCTCTTCTATGACAAGAACGATGTTGAGAACCCGCCGCTCACCTATCAGGCGCTGGCCGATGACCAGTATGAAGGCATGGTCTGCATCCGCTCTTCGACCAACGTCTACACGCAGAACATCGTGGCGGCGCTGATCGCGCATCTGGGCCAGGATGCCGTGCAGGACTGGGCGAACGGCGTGGTCGAGAACTTCGCCCGCGCCCCGCAGGGCGGCGACACCGACCAGCTTCGCGGGATTGCGTCCGGCGAATGCGACATCGCGATGTCCAACACCTACTACTACGCCCGCGCGCTCCGGAAGGGCGACAGCACGATGACCGGGGAAGACCTTGCCAACATCGGCTGGGTATTCCCGAACCAGGACAGCATCGGCGCGCACATGAACATCTCCGGCGGCGGCGTCGCTGCAAATGCACCGAACCGCGAGAACGCGATCGCGTTCCTCGAGTATCTCGCGTCGGACAGCGCTCAGGAGTATTTCTCCGCGGGGAACGACGAGTATCCGGCGGTTCCGGGCGTGGCGCTGAGCCCGTCGGTGGCCGAACTCGGCTTCTTCCGGCCTGACACCATCGAGCTGTCGGAGATCGCCGAGCATATCGATGCGGCCGTCGAGGTTCTGAACAACGCCGGCTGGGAATAAGCCCCGCAACAACTGGTGAAGGGCGGGCGCCGTGAATGGGCGCCCGTCTTTTTGTTCAGGCGGCTGGTCGTGGAGGACCGGCAGCCACGATTGGGGCCGATGCAACCGGGGCAGGTGCCCGTCTCTCCCGCCCCATGTTCCACATCAGCAGCAAAACCGGCAGCAGCCCGACAGCGGCGATCACAAGGCTCGGCACCGCAGCCTCTTGGAGGCGTTCGTCTGCCGCCAGGCGATGCGCCTGAACCGCAAGCGTATCATAGTTGAAGGGCCGCAGGATCAGCGTCGCGGGCAACTCTTTCATGACGTCGACGAACACGATCAGAAGCGCTGTCAAGACGGCGGGGCGCAGGATTGGCAAATGCACCCGCATGAGCATCGCGCCAGGCCCATGCCCCAGCGTGCGCGCCACCGCGTCGATATTGGGGTTCACGGTAGCCAGTCCAGATTCGTAAGTGTTGAGCGCGACGGCCATGAACCGGACCATGTACGCCAGGATCATCAGCCAGATCGAGCCTGTGATCAGCAGCCCGGTGTCGATGCCGAGCCACGCCTCCATGAACGCGTCAAGCGCGTTGTCGAAAGCAGCGAACGGAAATAGGAGCCCGACGGCGATCACCGCGCCCGGCACGGCGTATCCGATGCCGGACATCCGGACCGCCATATGCGCGCCGGGCGTTGGGCGCAGACGGGCGTTAAGCACCATGATCACAGCCGCACCCACCGTGACGACGGCCGCGATGCCGGACAGGGTTAACGAGTGTTGCAGAAAACCGAGATAGCGCGGGGTAAAGAGAAGCTGTTCCGCACCCGCCGCCAGACTCAGCAGGATCACGCTCGGCAACAGGAAGCCAAGCAGGACCGGCAGAGCGCAAAACGCGATGGCGGCGGCCGCGCGCCACCCCGTCAACGTGACCGGCGGCAGCCGCTCAAAGCGGCGGCCTGCGTCGAAATGCCGTTGCTGTGCCCGCTGCGCCCGTTCCATCAGCGCCAGCGCCAGCGCGAAGACCAGCAGACACAGCGCCAATTGGGCCGCCGCCGCTCGGTCGAACAACGCCGACCAGGTCACGTAGATCCCGGTGGCGAAGGTCTGCACGCCGAAATAGGCAACGGTGCCGTAATCCGCGATGGTCTCCATCACAGCTAGCAAAACGCCACCCGCGATCGCGGGCCGCGCCACCGGGACTGAAACGCGCACGAACGCTGCCCAGGGGCCGTGCCCCAGCGTGCGTGCAGCGATGTATGCCGTGGAAGACTGGCGCAGGAATGCCGCGCGCGTGAGCAGGTAGACGTATGGGTACAGCACGAAGGTCAGCATCGCAGCGGCCCCGGGCAGGGACCGGATTTCCGGGAACCAGTAATCGCGCGGACCCCAGCCAGTCAGGTCGCGCAAGGTGGCCTGCACCAGCCCTGGATGATCAAGCAGATCGGTGTAGGCATAAGCCAGAACGTAGGCCGGGAACGCCAGCGGCAGCGCAAGCGCGATTTCGAGCAGCTTCCGGCCGGGAAAGCGATAGGCCGTGACGAGCCATGCCGTACCGGTGCCGATTATCGCGGTAGAGATGCCGACGATGACGACCAGGATCAGTGTGGTGCGCGTGTAGCTCGGCACGACGGTGGACAGCACGTTGCGCCATGAGTCCAAATTGCCGGTGATGGCCGACAGCGCGACCGCGACCATCGGCAGCACGCACAGAAGGGCAAAGCCCCAGGCCAGCTTATACAGCAAACGTTCGGTCATTCGGCTTTTTGAGGAACCACGGCGCACGGCCCGATGCGATACGCCCTGCCAAAATGGTAACCTTTTCAGGCGGTTCCGAAATTGCAAAGTGCGCATGTTTATTATTTTGATCTGTTCATCAACCGCGCAAGCCCAGCGCGCTGCGGCGCGCAGGGCGTTACCGGATCTACGGTCGTAGGGCCACAACCATCACAAAGCCTGCCAGGAAAAAAGCCTTTTCTGTTGCATCCACGCGCTCGACGCTCTTTAGATCGGGCAACGGGGCTTTCACCTTTCTCTGAGCATCATTTTCGAGAGGGACGCCCCGGGAAGCGCGGGCGCGACGGGAGCAGGCATGGGACAGCTCGGCTTTGGCCTCGAACGCTTCGGGCTGGCGACCCTTGCGCGTCCCCGTTTGACAGCCGTCGCCCTCGTCCTGATCACCGCATTCTGCGTGCTTGGCGTGTGGCGGATCGAAGCGACCGGCATCCTCAGCGATTTCTTCCGCGGCGATAATAGGGACTACCACATCTACAAGCAGATGAGCGATCGCTTCCCCACGAGCGAATTCGATGTGTTCCTGGTCGTGGAAGGGGAGGACCTGCTGACGCCGGACCGGCTCGAAGATGTGCGCACGCTCCATCTGGAGCTGCAGTTCGTCGAAGTCGTCAACGGCGTGCTTTCCATCTTTTCCATGCGTCAGGCGCCTGACGCAGACGGTTATCCCGCGCCGATGTTCCCGGCGAACATGCCGCGCGGCGAAGAGTTCGCGGCGCTTAAGGAGAAGGTCACGACGCATCCGCTGCTCGACGGCAAGCTGCTTACCAACCCCGATGACCAGGCCCCGCTCACCGTTCTGATCGTGTCACTCGACAAAAGCGCTGTCGCCGGAGAAGGGCTGAATGCGGCAGTCGATGAAATAAAGACCCTCGCCAATGAGAGCCTGGGCGGGAGTGGCCTGCGTGTGACAATGGCTGGCGTGCCGGTGATGCAGGCCGATCTGCGCTCGGCGATCGAATCCGACCGGCTGCTGTTCAACTCTGGCGGCATACTGCTGGGTATGTTGATCGCTATCCTATTCTTTCAGCGCGCCACGCTTATCCTCATCGCCACGCTGTGCCCGATCGTCGCCTCGGTGGTGACGCTTGGCGTCATCGGGCATCTGCAGATCGACCTCGACAGCCTCATCAACACGATCCCGCCGCTGGTCATGGTGATCGCGTTCTCCGACGCGATGCACATGATCTTTTCGATCCGGCGACGGCTGGACAATGGCGACACCAAATACGGCGCGATCCGGCACGCCGTGCTGACCGTTGGCCCTGCCTGCGCTTTGACCTCGATCACCACGGCGATCGCGATGCTGAGCCTTACCTATGCGGACTCGGCCGTCATCCAGACCTTCGGCATCTCGGCGGCGCTTGGGACCATGTCGGCGTTTTTCGTGGTCATGGCGGTGGTGCCTTCGTTCAGCTATCTGCTGATCGGCAATGAGGAGCGCTTCCGCCAGACCGATGCCAGCCGGCTCGGCATGATGCATCGGGTCGACCGATTTTGCCTCTGGCTGTCCCAGAAGGTCGAACCACACCACATAAAGATTTCGTCCACCGCGGCTGTCCTACTCGTCGCGCTCGTGGCCATGCATTTGCAGCTGGAGCCTCGCTATCGGCTGAGCGACCAGATACCGCAGGACCAAGAGGCAATGGCCGGCGCCGAGCGCCTCGACCAGAAGCTGACCGGCGCGCAGCCCATTCACGTCATGGTTCGCTGGGAGGACGGCCAGCAACTGTTCGATGAGCAAGTGCTGAACGCGATCGCGGCGGCGCACCGCGTGATGGAGCAGCGCGGCAAAGTCGGCAATGTCTGGTCGCTCGACACGATGAACCGCTGGCTGGCGCGCGGCGGCGAGGACGCCAAGCAGTATCTTCAGCCCTATATCGAGCTGCTGCCCGCGCATCTGACCAGCCGCTTCATCAACCCGGAGCAGAACGCCGCGCTTGTCACCGGGCGGATCGTGAACCTCGACGCATCCGAAACGCTGCCGATCGTACGCATGCTGGACGAGGACCTCAACCCGCTGCGCCAGGCCTTCCCGCAGATGAGTTTCGAGGTCACCGGCCTGCCCGTCGTCGCGGCGCTGCAATCGGACAACATGATCAACCAGCTCAACGATGGGCTGCTCATCGCGATCGTTCTCGTCGTCATCATGATCGGGCTGGCCTTTCGATCGTTGTCCATGGCGCTCATCAGCATTGCGCCAAACCTTTTTCCTCTGGCCGCAACCGGAGCCGTGCTGTATGCGTTTGGCGGTGGCTTGGAGTATTCGAGCGTGATCGCCTTCACCGTGGCGTTTGGTCTCGCGGTCGACGACACCATCCACTTTCTCAACCGGCTGGCCGTGGAGGAAAGCCGCACCAGTTCACCCGAGAAGGCCGTGCGTCAGACACTGTTTGTCGTTGGCCCCGTTCTCGTGCTGACGACCATCGTGCTGGTCCTCGGGCTGTCGGTGACGGTGTTTTCCGCCGTGCCGCCGACGCAGCTTTTCGGCCGCTTGGCCATGACGATGCTCGTTGCCGCGCTGATTGCGGACCTGTTGTTCCTGCCAGCGATCATTTTGACGCTGCGCAAGTTAAGACCTGTTGGGAGGCGTGTTGAGGATGATGACGTGGTTCCGCTCTAGCGCGCAGGGCATGATGCTCGCAGCAATCGTTGCGGTTTTCGTGGGCATTCCGGCTGCGCAGGCTGCTTGCTCGCCGGATGCCGTACAGCTCATCGACCGGCTGGCCGGCCAATGGCGCGGGTCTGGCACCGTAACGCCGATCGGCGCGCGCCAGGCAGAACGCATTCTCTGCCGGATCAGCTACACGAAGACCGCCAATGGCGTGCGCCAGGTCATTGACTGCGCCGGGACCGACTACCGCATCCAGGCGAGCGCGAATGTCCGCTGCAACGGCAACAGCATCAGCGGCCTCTGGACCGAGAACATCGCGAACAACACCGGCCGGATCAATGGCAGGCTCGAAGGCCAGCGGCTGCGCGCATCATTCGAGGGGCCGAATTTCCAGGGCCGGCTGTCGGTGAATTTCGCTAGACAGGGCCGGCATACCGTTACGATTTCGCAGTTCGATCCCGCCAAGGGCCGTCACGTGCCGGTTGCCGAGATTTCGCTGCGCAAATAGCCGACAGGCGCAGAAGCGCCGCGGGGAATGACCGCCGCGGCGCCTCCGGTTATTACTAAGTGTTGATGATTGCCGTCGGGCCTGCCCGACCTTTCAGATCATGCCAATCAGAACCGCCGCAACGAAGCTGAATGCGGCAACGATGGCGACAAGCCGCAATTGATTGGCCATGTTCATGCAACCCTCCTCGGTGGTTGTAAACGTTGCATGGGTCGCGAGATGTTTTCGCGACACGAAGTTATACCTTAGTAGAAAATATCCATCTCTTTCCAGTTAAACATGTGCTGCGCCGCAACATAGTTGCGCAGTGCAGCATTTTTCAGAAATTTGACCAGGCAAGACCATCCGAACGCCAGACATCGCTTGCGATTCAGCAGCCTGTGCCATAGCCTGCTCCCACCCGTTTCACGCTACGGGACGTGACACGCCGCACAGCGGAAACTCACCCGCTGTCCGCAACATCGTCACGCGCGTCAACGCTTTGGGAGGAACGTTCATGAGTTTTGCCAGAAGGTTGAAACACGCAGCCGGAGCTCTCGCGATCGGCGGTGCGCTTCTGACCGGCGCGTCGGTGGATCAGGCGGCTGCGGAACAGATCCGCTGGAAAATGCCGATCGCCTTCGCGTCGAACCTGCCGGGCCTCGGCTCGCCGTCGCAATATGTCGCCAAGCAGCTCGATGCAGCCAGTGGCGGAAATGTCCAGGTTCGGGTCTTCGAGCCGGGCAAGCTGGTTCCGCCTTTCGACATTCTCCAGGCCGTGTCGGACGGCAAGGTCGAAGCCGGCTACACCTGGATCGGCTATGACCAGGGCAAGGTGCCTGCCGTGCCACTGTTCGCCGCTGTGCCGTTCGGCCTCAAGCCATGGGCCTTCGCCTCCTGGTACTTCTGGGGCGGCGGTCATGACATGCTGCAGGAGGTTTACGCCAACAAGGGCTTCAATGTGTATGCCCATCTGTGCGGAGTCATCGGCCCCGAGACGGCCGGATGGTATTCCAAACCCATCACCAGCCTTGAAGACTACAAGGGCCTGAACATCCGCTTCGCAGGTCTCGGCGGCAAGGTGCTGGAGGAACTGGGCGCATCCGTCACGATGATGCCGGGCGGCGAACTCTATCAGGCCCTGCAGACCGGCACGATCGATGCGACCGAGTTCTCGATGCCGGCGATCGACGAGATCCTGGGTTTCGCCGACGTGGTCAACTACAACCTCTTCCCCGGTTGGCACCAGCCGTTCACGGCGTCATACATGCTCATCAACAAGGATGAGTGGGATGCAGCGACCGATCAGCAGAAAGCCCTGATCGAAACCACCTGCACGGCCGCCACCCTGATGGGTCTGACCGAAGGCGAATACAAGAACGGCGCCGTGCTGCAGAGCTTCCAGGAGAAGGGCGTTCAGGCCGACCAGATCCCGCGCGAGATTCTTGTGGAACTGCAAGAGGTAACGCGCCGCGTGCTGGATCAAGAGGCCGCCAACGATGCCGACTTCAAGCGCGTTTACGAGTCCCAGAACGCATTCCAGCAATCCTACAAGGTTTGGGACACCCGGGCGTATCTCCCGGCCGATCTGGGCGACGAGCAATAACGAATAACACGGAACGCCGCTTTGGCCTTCAAGGGCGGCGGACAGGGAGGTCGTGATGTCTGAGAAACAGGACGCGTCCAGTCCGCCGCCGCTAAGTGGAATTCCGTCGCACCACACAAAACTCCCCACAAACGCGATTTCCAATGCGATCGATGCCGTCATCGACCGCATTGGCTTCCTGTTCTCCTGGCTGTGGATCGTGGCCGTCGGCGTCATCCTCTACGCCGTGATCAGCCGCTATGCCCTTGCACAGGGCACGATCATGCTGGAAGAAATCTCGTGGCACGTGGCCGGGGCCGCGTGGCTGATCGGCCTGTCCTACACACTTGTCAGCGACGATCATGTGCGCGTCGACGTACTGCACGAGCGGTTCTCGCTGCGCACCCAGGCATGGATCGAGCTTTTTGGTCTTCTGGTGCTGCTGATCCCATTCCTGATTATCGCGCAGGAGAGCATGATCCCGTATTTCTGGAGCTCTTTCCTGCAAGGAGAGGAATCTCAGGCGCCAGCCGGCCTGCCCGCCCGCTGGGCGCTGAAGTTTTTCCTGCCGCTTGCCTTCGGACTGCTGCTGCTCGCAGCCCTGTCTCGGCTGCTGAAATGCACGACGCTGTTATTCGGCTGGCCGCGGCCAAGACAACAAAAGTCATCTGGCTGACAAACGACGACAAATAAAAGTGTCGCCTTGAGGGAGGGACCCGGCGTTGGGGTTGGAGGAATACTTCGTCATCGGCATGTTCGCCACGTTCGGCGCACTGCTGTTTACAGGCTTTCCCGTAGCTTGGGTCCTGGCTGGCACCTCCGTGATCTGGACGGGGGTGGGCATCATCGCGGTCGAATATTTCGGCGCAGACATCTGGTTCGACTATGGCAGTTCGCTGGGTCTGCTGTCGGAGCGTATATGGTCGCTGGTTGACAACATCACGCTGGTGGCGCTGCCCATGTTCATCTTCATGGGCATCATGCTCGATCAGTCCGGCGTGGCCGAGCGGCTCATGAACAACATGGTCAAGCTGTTCGGGGCGGTGCGCGGCGGCTACGCGGTGACGGTGATCGTGATCGGCGTGCTGCTGGCGGCGACCACGGGCATTATCGGGGCATCGGTGGTGCTCCTGGGCATGCTGTCGCTGCCGGTGATGATGCAGAACAACTATTCGAAATCACTTGCGGTTGGCACGTCCTGCGCGACTGGGACGCTGGGCATTCTGATCCCCCCGTCAATCATGCTCGTGCTGATGGCCGACCGGCTCGCCACGCCGGAAGCCTCGGTCGGCGACCTGTTTCTCGGCGCGCTGTTCCCCGGCCTGATGCTCGGCGCAATGTATGTTGCTTATGTTCTGGGCCTCGCCTTCGTCAGCCCGTCGAGTGCGCCATTGCCCGAAAATCGCGAGAAGATCTCCTGGGGCGTCGTTTGGGGCGTGTTCAAGGCTGTGATCCCGACGGCCGCGCTCATTCTCGCGGTGCTCGGCTCGATCTTTTTCGGATTCGCGACGCCAACGGAAGCCTCCGGCGTCGGCGCGGCGGGCGCGCTTCTGCTGGCGGCGTTGAACCGGCGGCTGACCTTCAAGGTGCTCAAGGATTCGATCAAGCAGACCACGCGCACCACGGCCTTCATTTTCGCCATCTTCCTCGGGGCGACGGCCTTCGCCGTGGTGCTGCGCGGGCTGGGCGGCGACCGCGTGATCGAGGATGCGTTGCTCGGTTTGCCGCTGGAGCCGACCGGCATCCTGATCGTGATCCTGCTTGTGGTATTCCTGCTCGGCTTCTTCCTCGACTGGGTGGAGATCACCCTGATCATCCTGCCGCTGGTGGCGCCAGTCGTCCAGAACCTCGGCTTCGACCTCGTCTGGTTCACGATCCTGTTCGCGGTCTGCCTGCAGACCTCGTTCCTGACGCCGCCCGTGGGTTTCGCGCTGTTCTACATCAAGGGGGTGGCGCCGCCGGAGATCAAGGTCACAGACATCTACAAGGGTGTGGTGCCCTTCATCATCCTGCAGCTGATCGGGCTTGCGCTGGTGTTCACGTTCCCCGGCATCGTGACGTGGCTGCCAAGCGTAAGCTTCCAGTAGCGGCCGGGGCGCTGGAGGTGGCGGCTTAAGGGCGCCGGGTTCAGGCCGAGCGCTTGGTTTCGTCCTGCGCGCCCGCGCCGAAGCGCCGCTCAATATAGTCCGCGACCATCGCCTTGAAGTCGCCAGCGATGTTCGGTCCGCGCAACGTCGCGACCTTTTCGCCATCGACGAACACCGGCGCGGCCGGACTCTCGCCCGTCCCCGGCAGGCTGATGCCGATGTCGGCGTGCTTCGACTCGCCGGGGCCGTTCACAATGCAGCCCATCACCGCCACGTTCAGCGTCTCCACGCCGGGATACTTCTCACGCCACTCCGGCATCGACGCGGTCAGATGGTCCTGGATATCGCGAGCAAGCTCCTGAAACAGCGTGCTGGTTGTCCGCCCGCAGCCGGGACAGGCCGCCACGACCGGCACGAATGTGCGCAGGCCCATGACCTGCAGGATCTGCTGCGCAACCTCGACCTCCTGCGTGCGCGCGCCGCCCGGCGCCGGGGTGAGCGAAACGCGGATCGTATCGCCAATCCCCTGCTGCAGAAGCACACCGATGCCCGCCGTCGAGGCGACAATGCCCTTGGTGCCCATACCCGCTTCCGTCAGGCCCAGATGCAGCGCGTAATTGCTGCGCTCGGCAAGCATCTGGTAAACGGAGACGAGATCCTGCACTTGGCTCACCTTGGCGGACAGCACGATCTTGTTGGCCGGCATTCCTAGTTCTTGCGCGCGCTCGGCGGACAACAGGCCGGACTGCACCATCGCCTCGTGCAGAACGCCCTGCGCCGTCAGCGGCGAGCCGGCCTCAGCGTTCTCGTCCATCAGCCGGGTCAGCAGCTCCTGGTCGAGGCTGCCCCAGTTGACGCCGATGCGCACCGGCTTGTCGTGGCGCAACGCCATCTCGATGATCTGGGAGAACTGCTTGTCGCGCTTATCCTTGAAGCCGACATTGCCGGGGTTGATGCGGTATTTGTCGAGCGCCTCGGCGCAGGCGGGATGGTCAGCCAGCAGCTTGTGTCCGATGTAATGGAAGTCTCCGACAAGCGGAACGTTCACGCCAAGCGCGGCCAACCCGTCGCGGATGTGCGGGACTGCCGCTGCTGCTTCGTCGCGATCGACCGTGATGCGCACAACCTCCGACCCGGCACGCGCCAGCTCTGCGACCTGACGAACGGTCGCCTGCACATCGGCGGTGTCAGTGTTCGTCATCGATTGCACGACAATCGGCGCGCCGCCGCCCACGGTCACGCCGCCCACATTCACGGGAACAGTCTGGTGCCGCGGTGCCGGTCCATAAGCCATCGGTCGACCCCTCGATTAAGCCGGTAAAAGCGTTGTTGTTGCGTGGACAATAGGCGTCCGAAGGCCTGTCCGCAATGCGTTTCGGCGCGGAGCCGCCCCGTTTCCGGTCAGCTTGAAACCTCTTGCGCTGCGCCCATATCAAGCGGTGAAGCTGGTGCCATGATGGACCGGCAGGACGTGCGCAGAAGCGGCGTTCTTGCGACCGGAGCGCATGGTCGCTGAAGACGTAGAGGGTTTACGCATGTCGCGTATGTCGGTGTTCGGCAGCGCGCTGTACCTGGGGTTCGATGAACTGGATCAGGTCATCAGCCGGCAGCCGAAAGGGGGGAGCGAAGGATACCCGCCTTACAACGTCGAACACAGGAAAGACGCGGCGCGCGGCGATGATTTCATTCGCATCACGCTAGCTGTCGCGGGATTTACGCCCGGTCAACTTGAGATCACGCTGCAGGGCAACCGGCTCACCATTGCGGGTGTCCAATCCGAGGATACTCAGAAGACCTTCTTGCACAGGGGCATCGCGGCGCGGCAGTTCCGCCGTCATTTCGTGCTCGCGTCGGGAATCGAGGTGCGGCGCGCTTGCTTGCAGAATGGACTGCTGTCGATCGAGCTGGTCCGGCCGAACGTGGAAACGGCCGCCCAGACCATCCCGATCGAAACGCCCGGGCAGACGCGATGAGGGTCTGGCGAGGCGTTGCCAAGCCGCACTGCCCCCCCGACGTAATCCGGCTATACTCGATTGCCTCGGGAATAGCCAACCCGTCCTCTAGCGGCCTATGCCGCGGGACAGGGACACTGCGCTCCGGCAATTAAGGAGGATCAAGGCCATGACAAGCCATCTGAAGGAAAGCGAGACGCAGGATCGGGCCATGAGCGCCCAGGAATTCGCAGTCCTCGGCGGTGGTGAGATCGCCTATATCAAAGCGGTCAAGGCCAAGGAAATGAAGAAGCTGTTTCCGCAGCTCGAAGATGTGCCGGAGGGTGTTGACCTGTACGCCGTTCATGCGGCCGATGGCACGCCGATTGCGCTGGCGGACAGCCATCCTGGCGCCGTCGCCAATGCCAGGGAGCAGGAGCTTAGGGTCGTAAGCGTTCACTGAGCGCCACGGGCGGAGCCTCGCGCTGCGCCGAACCGCCAAGCCGGACGCATGGGTGCGTCGCGCCCGTGGAGTTGTTATTTTTTGAACGTGATGTGAGACAGACGGACTGACAGCGGGGGAGCCAGACGGCTGTGATCGTTGCAATATTTGCGCTGATCGTTGTTCTCGCGCTGGCTACCCTGCCTCAGCTCTGGGTCCGTGCCGTGATGTCGCAGCACGCCGCTGACCGCCCTGACTTCCCCGGCACCGGCGGCCAATTCGCGCGCCATCTGCTCGACGAGATGAAGCTGCACGAAGTCCGCGTCGAGCAGACCGATATCGGCGATCACTATGACCCCGAGGCCAAGGCGGTGCGGCTCACTCCGGGCAATTTTTCCGGCCGCTCGCTGACAGCGGTCACGGTGGCGGCGCATGAGGTCGGTCACGCCATGCAGGATGCGACCAAGTATCCGCCGCTGGTCGCGCGCACACGGCTTGCGAAAACCGGAGCGATCGTCGAGCGCGTCGGGATTTTCGTGATGATCGCCGCGCCGATCATGGCCGTGGTTATCAAGCACCCGGCCGGCATGCTGCTGCAGGTTGGCGCGGGGCTGGCATTGATCGGGTTTACTGTGCTCGTGCACCTGACCACGTTGCCGGTCGAGTTTGACGCCAGCTTCAAGCGCGCATTGCCCGTCCTGCGAGCTGGGCAATACATCCCGGAACGGGACATGCCGGCGGCGCGCGGAATTCTTCGGGCTGCGGCATTTACCTATGTCGCAGGCGCGCTCATCAGCCTGATCAATATCGCGAGATGGTTGCGCGTATTGCGCTTGTGACTGATTAACGGCTGTGGGCCGCAACACGCGGGTCTTCAGCACCCCTGATCAGCCTGCGGCGCAGATAGCTTGAGAGCGTGTCCATCGCGATGACGAGCAAGATCGTCAGAAGGATAAGATAGGCAACATTCTCCCAGTCACGCTGCGTATTCATGGTTTCGACCAGGAGCAGCCCGATGCCGCCTGCGCCCAGCGCTCCGATCACAGTCGCCGAGCGCGTGTTTGATTCCAGGAAATAAATAGTCTGCGACAAGAACACCGGCAGAATCTGCGGAATGATGCCGAAGCGGTAGCGCTGCAGCGAATTTGCGCCGGTCGCGCGCACGCCTTCAACCTGCTTCTTGTCGATGTTCTCAAGCGCTTCGGAAAACAGCTTGCCAAGCGAGCCGGTGTCGGTGAATGCGATGGCCAGCGCGCCGGTGAGCGGACCGAGGCCAAAAGCGCGGATGAAGATGAGCGACCAAATCAACATGTCGATGCCGCGCAGGAAGTCGAACAGCCGCCGGACGAAGAACCGCAGCACGCGCGAGGGCGAAAAATTTGCCGCGGCGAGCATCGACAGCATCAGCGCCATAATGGCTGCGGTCAGCGTGCCGAGCACGGCCATCAGCAGGGTTTCCCAAAGCGCGATGGCCACCCGGCCATGTTGCCAGTCAGGGTTGTCCCAAAAGGTGTCGAGGATATAGACGTAGTTCGGCATCTCAGGGTTAAGCCGTTCCGCGCTCATCGCCAGCGAGGCCAACTCGCCCCATGAATAACCGTTGAGCTCGGAGCGGAACGGAAACCAGAAATTCTCCCAGCCGAAGAAATAACGGTGCACCTCAATCTTCGCGCGGGTGATCTGCACGCGGCGATCCAGCGTCGGCCGCAGATCGACCTTGACATCCGCGATGCCGGCCCATTCCGGTACAGGACCAGGCGGAAGTTCCGCCGTCACGCCGTCCTCCGTCGCGCGCGCGACGATCTCTCCATAGCCGGGCACGAACAGCGAGACCTGCGGGCCCTGGATCACTGAGCGGTAGCCCTCGCCGAGGTCGATCTCGGCGCGATCCCCATCTACGGCGATCCATTCGGGCGGTTCGGTGTAGGTCGCCGTGCGCTCGCCTTCGACAGCGATTGCCAGTTCGCCCGTTCGACCGCTGCGCGTAACGTGGACCTTGTGCATCACGGCATCAGTACCGAGGAGCACTGCGTTGCGCGGGCGCACCTCTTCGATCAGGTCGGAAATCTCAAAGGCCTGCCAGGCATATGAGAAGTAGACGAACACGGCCGCCAGCGCGCCGAAGATGAACCATTTGCGCGCGTTGACCTGCTTGCTGACCAGACCCTGGAACGCTTCGCTCGCAACGGTCGTGCCCATCGTGGCTGACATCGCGCGTCTCCTAATCCATGCCCGTTGGACGGGTCAGGCGCAGCCGCAGATAGGATGAAAGCTGATCGACCGCGACGATGGTCAAGAACAGCAGCAGGAAGATCGCGGCGGTCTCGTCGCCCGCGCCCTGACCCCAGCCGATTGTCCGGCGCAACTCAACGCCGATGCCGCCTGCGCCAACGTAGCCGAGGATCGCTGAGGCGCGCACGTTGATCTCAAGGCGCAGCAGCAGATAACTCAGATAGTTCGGCAGTACCTGAGGCAGCGCGCCGAAGCGCATGCGCTCGATCCAGTTCGCGCCTACCGAACGCAGCCCCTCGATCGGCTTCTGGTCAATATTCTCGTTGACTTCGGAAAACAGCTTGCCCAGCGCGCCTGCGGTGTGAAACGCCACCGCGATCATCGCCGGAACCGGTCCGCCTCCGAGTACATAAATGAGGAAGAGCGCGATGATGAGTTCAGGGAACGCGCGCATGATGTCCATGATGCGGCGCGTAATCGGGATCAGCGGCGGCCAGACATCGAGCATCCGTGTGCTGGCGAAAGCGAGCACCACGGCAAGCAGCCCGCCAATGAGGGTTGAGACCAGCGCGATGTTGATCGTCTCGATCAGCGCTGGAACGAATTGCCATACGACCGGGAAAAACGCCCAGCCCGCGTCGATGGCCTCAATGACGATCTCGCCGGGATAATCGAAAAACTGTTGCAGCCCTAGCCAGAAGCTGCCGGAGTTAAGACTGCTGGCCTCGGAATAACCCGCAATGAGAATGAGAACGATAATCAGGACCAGCAGACCGGAATACAGCCGCCGCTGACGCTCCATTTCGATGATCTGGCCTTCAAGCGCAGCGACCGACATCAGCTGTGATCCCTAGACAAGGCGGCTCCGGGGCGCTCGCTGGCGCCGCCGAAGCCGATCGATTTGCAGACGGTTACTCAGATGCGATCCGGCGCGCTTCGATGATGGACTCGTAGGTGGAGTGATCGATCGGGGCGATGCCCTTCACTTCGCCGGCCATTACGCCATAAGCGCATTCCGGGTCCATCGACTCCAGCGACGCCATCAGGCCGACCATTTTCAGCTTGACATCGGTCGGCAGGTCCTTGCGAAGCACAATCGGACCTTCCGGGATGACCGGGGACTGCCAGATCTGAACCAGCTCGGTCATGTCGACCAGACCGGCGTCAACGGCCTTGCGCAGCGCGCCTGAGTTATAGCCGTCCTCCCAGTTGCCGAGGCCGTCGGCCCAGGTGACGCCCGCGTCGAAGTCGCCATTGTAGACGCCGACGATGGTCTGCTCGTGACCACCAGCGAACACGACGTCACCGAAGTAGTCGCCGGGCTCCATCGAGTAGCCAAGCTTGGGAATTTCGATCGACGGGATCAGGTAGCCGGACGTGGAGTTCGGATCGCCGAACGCAAACTCTTTGCCCTGCATATCTTCGAGCGACTTGATGCCGCTCTCGGCACGGGCGAAGCCAATGGAGTAGTAGCCGTAGCTGCCGTCAGTGTTGATCTTCACCAGGACCGGCTCAACAGCATCCGGATCGGTCAGGTATACTTTCGCGTAACCAGACGCGCCCAGCCAGGCCAGGTCAAGGTTGCCGCCCAGCAGGCCTTCGATCACGCCATTGTAGTCGGCCGGGGCGAACAGCTTGGTCGGCACGCCGAGCAGCTCCTCGGTTTTTTGGCGCAGGCACTCGTTGGAGCGCAAGCGGTCCTGAGCGTTTTCACCGCCCAGCAGGCCAATGCGGAACTCCGTGATCTGTTCTTCGGCCTGAGCCACGCCGGCGTAAGCGGCCAGAGCGACCGCGCCCGCAAGCACCAGTTTCGTCAGTTTCATCATCGTCTCCCGTAACAATCACCCATTTCACGCACACAACCGCGCCCGGACGGGCCACGGTTATTCCGCTGCTGCCGAGGCCTTGTCATCTACCGGCCTCGTTCCAGTCATCTCGAGGCTGGTCGAGGTCGCTGCCTCGTTCAACTCTTCTTCCGCACCGTAAATCTCGCGCGCCGTAGCACGCGTCAGCTCGTCGGCCGTCCCATCGAAAACGATCTCGCCCTCGCGCATACCGATGATCCGGTCGCAGTAGGTGCGGGCGGTATCGAGCGTGTGGAGGTTGCAGATCACGGTCTTGCCGTCGCGCTCGTGGATTTCGCGCAGCGCCTTCATCACGATTTCGGCGTTCAGCGGGTCGAGTGAGGCGATCGGCTCGTCTGCCAGAACGAGCTTCGGATCCTGCATCAGTGCGCGGGCGATGGCGACGCGCTGCTGCTGCCCGCCGGAAAGCGCCTCCGCGCGCTTCATCGCCTGATCGGCAATCCCAAGACGGTCCAGCGCAGCTAGCCCGTCGGCAATGTCCTGCTGACCAAAAATGTTGAACAGGCTCCGGATTGTGCCGTGGCCGTTCAGCCGGCCGAGCATGACGTTGGTGATAACGTCCAGCCGCGGCACCAGGTTGAATTGCTGGAAGATCATCGCGCATTCGCGCTGCCAGCGGCGCAGGGCCCGCCCGCGCAACGCGAGAACATTGCGGCCGTCAACGATCACCTCGCCGCCGGTCGCGGGCGTCAGGTGATTGACGATCCGAAGCAGCGTGGATTTGCCGGCGCCGGAGCGCCCAATGACGCCGACCATCATCGGCTTGTCGATGCCGAAGGACACATCCTTCACCGCCACGACACGCCCGAACTCCTTGCGGACATTGCGAAATTCGATCAAGCCGTACCCTCGCTCCGACGTCTCCGCGCCGTATCAACCACACGCATGTTAGAGGTTTATGACAATAATCATGCGCTGCAACATGTCTGGCGATTGCGTAAGCCAATAATTTTCGAGCAGGTTATTGCATTTTTGGATGACATCTGTATGAAGGCGGCATCGAAATTCAAAGCGGACGCAACATGGCTGATTCCGCCGACAAATTAGCGCCGGCGCGTGTGAAGCTGTCGCTCAACGAACTTGAGGCGTTCGTCGCCGTCGTCGAGCAGGGCAGTTTTTCTCGCGCTGCGCTCTGGCTCGGGCTGAGCCAGCCGACCGTTTCGCAGCGGGTCCAGACGCTGGAGACAAGCTGCGGGCTGCGGTTGCTGGACCGGGCGCACGGTGTTCGTCTGACGGCTTCGGGCCGCGAGATCTACAACAAGGCCCGCGCCGTCCTGGCGGGCGCGCGCGACATCGAGGCGACCGCTCAGGAGCTTGGCGCGCTCGCGCGCGGCCGTTTGAAGGTCGGCTTCTCGACGCCATCGGTTGCCATGCGGGTTCTTGCCCGGCTCAAAATCGAGCATCCCGCTGTGGAAATCGCGGCGCGCCATGGCAACACCGCTGAACTCCTCCAGATTATCGCGTCTTGTGAAATCGATGTCGGCGTGATGACGCTGCTTCAGGTGCCGGATGGGGTTCGCGCCGAACTGATTGCGCCGCAGCGGCCGCTGCTGTGCGTCGCCGCCGATTCGCTGCTGGCCCGCCGCCGGGCGATCACCCTGACTGAGCTTGCCGATCAGACGCTGATCCTGCGCGAGGATGGCTCGCTGACCCGGCAGGTGGTTGAGTCGGCTTGCCGCGATGCCGGACTGGCGCTGAGCGCGCCAATGGTCATGCCCACGCGCGAGGCCGTGAAGGAAGCCGCTGCCGCGGGCCTCGGCGTCGGCGTCGTGCTGTCCGGGGAGGTGGGGAGCGACATCCGCCTCGCCACACTTGAAATTTCAGATTGCGCCAGCGCCGGCGGGGTCTACGCCGTTGGCCTCAGCGAGACCGAGGGCCTGCCCCTCATCGACGCATTCTTCGATGCCTGCGCGCAGATTGATCTCGATAACACCGAACCAACACTTTCATCAGCATACGAGGAGACCCAGACATGACCGACGCCAGCATCGCCATTGCCTCCGACGCTCCGCTCGGTAGCGTCCTGAGCGACATGGTCGAGAAACATGGCCGCGACCTTTACGGCGGCGAGCCTGTTACGCAGCTCCAGCACGCGCTGCAATGCGCGCAACTGGCCGAAGACGAGGGCGCCTCGCCCGCGCTGATTACCGCGGCGCTCCTTCATGACGTGGGGCATCTCCTGGAGGATGATTTTGAAGACGCGCCTGAACATGACGAGGATCGCCGCCATGAGGATCTGGGCGACGCTTTCCTGTCAAAATGGTTTGGCCCGGATGTGACGGAGCCGGTTCGGCTGCATGTTGCCGCAAAGCGCTATCTCTGCGCTGTCGAGCCGGGCTACTACGACGCGCTTTCGCCGATGTCCCGGCATTCCCTGATGCTGCAAGGCGGGCCGATGAGCGAGGCGGAGATCGCTGACTTCAAGGCCAACCCCTATTACAAGGATGCGGTGCGCCTGCGCCGCTGGGACGATCGCGGCAAGGATCCGCGCATGAAGACGGCGACGCTAGGCTACTTTCTCAGCTACGCGCTGCGCTGCGTCCGGCTGAGCGGCCCGCACCGGAGCAATGTCTGAGCACAACGCCATCGCTGCGCGCCAGGCGCTGATGCGGGTATGCGCGCAGGCGAGCGAGACTGAGCTTGAGAAGGCGCTGGAGGCCCTCGGGCCGTTGCTTGAAGTTGAGGACGTGCGCGCGCCGGAGCGAGGGCTGGTGATGCTGCGCGGGCGGATCGGCGGGGATGGCGCGCCGTTCAATCTGGGCGAGGCGACGGTCACGCGCGCCAGCGTGCGTATCGGCGAGCTGCTCGGTCACGCTTACCTGCTCGGCCGCTGCGAGCACAAGGCGCGGCTCGCGGCGATCGTTGACGCGCTCGGGCAGGATGCGCAGTGGCGCGGCCGTCTGGAGGATGCGTTGGTGGGGCCCGTCACCTCACGGCGGGCTGGCGAGCAGCAGACTGAAGCAGCGGAAACGGCTGCTACGCGCGTCAACTTCTTCACGCTGGTGCGCGGGGAGGACGAGACATGAGCGGCATTCACGCCGCCTTCGCGGATGCGTCGCGCGAGAGCCAGCAGGTGTTCCGCGCCGTCATGAATGCGATGGCGCGGCCCGGTAGCATCATTGATGTCGATGCGGGGTTCGCGCCGCCCGCACCGTTGAATGCAACCGCTGCCGCCGTCCTGCTCACGCTGGCCGATTTCGAGACGCCCTTATGGCTCGATACTACCGATGACGCGGCGCGGCAATTTCTGCGCTTTCACACCGGCGCGCGGCTGATCGACGACCCCACAGCGGCGGCTTTCGCGCTCCTCACCGATCCGGCGGGCGCGCCTGCGCTCAACACCTTCGCGCTGGGAACGCCGGATTATCCCGACCGCTCCGCGACGCTCATCATCCAGGTCGAGGCCTTCGGGCGGGACTGGCGGCTGACCGGCCCAGGCATCGACGGCGAAACGCGCTTCAGCGCCGCCCCGCTGCCAGCGGATTTCGTGGCGCAGTGGCGCGACAACAATGCGCGCTTCCCCCAAGGCGTCGATATCATTTTGGCGGGGCGCGGCCAAATCGCGGCGCTGCCCCGCAGCACGGAGATCACGGAGGCCGGCTGATGTATGTCGCGGTCAAGGGCGGCGAAGCGGCGATCGCGGCGGCGCACGAGCTGCTGGCGAAGGCGCGGCGCGGCGACCCGGCGGTCCCGGAGATTACGGTCGCGCAAATCCGCGAGCAGCTCAGCCTGTCGGTCGACCGCGTCATGTGCGAGGCGTCGCTCTACGACCCGGACCTGGCGGCGCTGGCGATCAAGCAGGCGCGCGGCGACCTGATCGAGGCGATTTTCCTCGCCCGCGCGTTCCGCACCACGCTGCCGCGCTTTGGCTATTCGCAGCCGGTGGATACCGCCGGGATGACGATCCGCCGGCGCATTTCCGCGACCTTCAAGGATTTGCCGGGCGGGCAGGTGCTCGGGCCGACCTTCGACTATACGCACCGGCTGCTCGACCCCTCGCTGATGCATGGCGCCAATGAACCTGCCAACGCCGGGCCGGAGCCGACACAAGAACCGCCCGAGCCTGCCCCGCATGTCTGCGCGATGCTCGGCCGCCAAGGACTGATCGAGCCGAACGCCGCGGAGACCGATGCCCCGGTGAATGACGTCACGCGCGGCGCGCTCGACTTCCCGGCCCCGCGCGATCTGCGGCTGCAGGCGCTGGCGCGCGGCGACGAAGGCTTCCTGCTCGCGCTCGGCTACTCCACGCAGCGCGGCTACGGCCGCACGCACCCCTTCGCCGGGGAAATCCGCATGGGCGCGGTCGAAGCGTCCTTCGTCCCCGAAGAGCTGGGATTCGAGGTGCCGCTGGGCGAGGTGACGCTTACCGAATGCGAGATGGTCAACCAGTTCGCTGGCTCAGCCGAAGCCCCGCCACAGTTCACGCGCGGATATGGCCTGACCTTCGGACACAGCGAGCGCAAGGCGATGTCCATGGCGATGGTCGACCGCGCGCTGCGCGCCGAGGAGCTGGGCGAGCCGGTGAGCGCCCCCGCGCAGGACGCCGAATTCGTGCTCAGCCATGTCGATAACGTTCAGGCGACGGGCTTCGTCGAGCATCTCAAGCTGCCGCATTATGTGGATTTTCAAGCCGAACTCGCGCTGGTGCGGCAACTGCGGCAGGAGTGGGAGGCCCGGCGCGCGGCAGGCGAACAGCCGGGCAGCGAGGCCGCCGAATGAGCGCGCCCGCCTACAACTTCGCTTATCTCGACGAGCAGACCAAGCGCATGGTCCGCCGCGCGATCCTCAAGGCGATCGCGATCCCCGGCTATCAGGTGCCGTTCGCCAGCCGCGAGATGCCGATGCCCTATGGCTGGGGGACGGGCGGCGTGCAGGTCACGGCGTCGGTGATCGGGCCGGACGACACGCTCAAGGTGATCGACCAGGGCGCGGACGACACCACCAACGCCGTCTCGATCCGCAAGTTCTTCCAGCGCACCGCCGGCGTCGCCACGACCACCCGCACCGCCGACGCGACCATCATCCAGACGCGCCACCGCATCCCCGAAACGCCGCTGCGCGCCGGCCAAATCCTCGTCTACCAGGTGCCGATCCCCGAACCCTTGCGCTTTCTGGAGCCGCGCGAGAGCGAAACGCGCCAGATGCACGCGCTGGAGGACTACGGCCTGATGCACGTCAAGCTGTATGAGGACATCGCGCGCCACGGCCACATCGCCACCACCTACGCCTACCCGGTGAAGA
>CAZYUT010000012.1:1579-30553 GCA_964650735.1 uncultured Hyphomicrobiaceae bacterium | reverse complement strand
TTCCGGCGCGGTGGCGCGCGTCTCGGCCATCCACTTCGCGGCGAGGTCCAGCGCCTCGTCCCAGGAAATCTCGCGGAACGTTCCGGTTCCCCGCTCGCCGACCCGCAGCATGGGCGCGCGCAGCCGCGCCGGCGAGTAATGCTGCATGATCCCGGCTGCGCCTTTACCGCACAACACGCCCTTGTTTACCGGATGGTCGCGGTTGCCCTCGATATAGCGGACGGTGCCATCCTGCAGATACACTTTGATCCCGCAGCGGCACGCGCACATGTAGCAAGTCGAGGTCTTGATCTCGTCGGCGACTTTCAGAGAGGTCGGAACGACAGGCTCAGTCATGAACGAAGGACTTTCAGCAGAATTTTGGCGGGGCAGGCGGTCGGAGGGACGGCTTCGGCGTGCACAGATCGCGCAGAGATGAAAAGTCTTTCACGGACAATGCCACATTCTTACTTGCGATGGCAAACACGCAAAAGATTGTTGCGTTGGGCGCCTGCCTGATGAGTGCGGACGAAGGCTTTTCCCTCTGGATTTGCCCGCGCCATTGCATAGGATGGCTTCGCATCGCTTCAGGAATCCCGAGAAAGATGCGCCGGGGACTTGACCACATGGCAGACGTGCATCTCGACACGACGGGGCTGACCTGCCCACTCCCGATCCTCAAGGCGAAGAAGGCGATGAAGCAGGTGCCTGCGGGCGGCACGCTGGAGGTGATCGCCACGGATCCGGGTGCGGTGGAGGATTTTGAGACATTCTGCCGTGTGAGTGGTCATGCGCTCGTGGAGTCGAGTGAGCAGGAAGGGGTCTTCCGCTTTCTGATCCGCCATAATGGCTGACCATTAGCCCTTGCGGAACGCTGCCGACGCGGCCAGTCCGGCGATGATGGCGATAATCACGCCTGCGATGCCGTAGACGAGCGCGTGTTCGAAGGCCAGATTAAAAATGAAGCGCTCAAGCCCCTGCTTCTCGATGCGCAGCTCGGTCTCATGCGTATCGAGCAACTCGCCGTTGCGGAACAGGAAAATGTCCACGTCATAGACGCCCACGGGCACATTCGCGGGCAGCGAGACCGTCGCGCGGAACAGGCTGCGGCTGATGAACGCGACCGCGAAATTGCGTTCCTGATACAGGTTCTGATCCTCCTTGATGCGGATCAGCGCGCTGCGGAAGGCTTCGCGTTCCTCGGCTGACTGCGCCGCAGCGCCTTCAGCAAGCCTGAAGCGCAGGTGTTCAAAGCCGATGCTGTGCTCGTCGAGAAGTTCCTGAGGGGCTATCTCGGCCGGCGGGCGGGTGGAGAGCACGGCATAATACTGGGGCACCCCGGTGAAGACCTTCGCCGATTGGTTCACCCAGACGCCCAGCACCCGGTCCTTCTGGCGCACGATTGTCGGCTCATCCGGTCCCCGTATGACGACGGCGATGTCGTACAGGTTTTCCTCGGGCGAGCGCTGCTGGCTGTAATCTACGGCCCCGAAAACCACGAGCTGGATGCCCGCGAAATCGGACTCGATGCCGATGCGCCGCGAGGACACATCCGCCTCGATCCGCTCGCGGAACATGCCGCCTGGCTGCGCGGTCGTCTCGCAGGTGAGGGCGACAAGCGCCGCAAGGCCGATCAGAGCGAGACGCGCCATCATGACATCTCCCCGATGACCGGCCCGATCGAGTAGAGCTCCGCAGGCTCCAGCACCAGCGAGAAAAACAGCCGCACTGCGACGCCAAGGACGAGCAGGGCGAGAAGCGCTCGCAACTGCTCGCCCCGCAGCTTTTGTCCTGCGATTACGCCGAACTGACCGCCAACGACTCCGCCAATCATCAGCAGGAACGCCAGCAGAATATCAACCGTCTGGTTGGTTGTCGCATGGAGCACGGTGGCGAACGCGGCCACGAAAATGATCTGGAACAGCGACGTGCCGATGGCGACGTTGGTCGGCATCCGCAATAGGTAGATCATCGCCGGAAGCATGATAAAGCCGCCGCCCACGCCCATGATCGAGGCGAGCAGGCCGACGAGCACACCAAGCAGGACGGGGGGGATTGCGCTGATGTAGAGCTTGGAGCGCTGGAAGCGCATCTTGAACGGCAGACCATGAATCCAGCCGTGCTGGCCCGGGCGTCGCCGGGATGTCGAGCGGCCTCCGCGAGCCTTGCGCAGTGCGTTCAGGCTCTCGATGAGCATCAGGAGGCCGACCGAGCCGAGGAAGACAACATAGAGCAGCGCAATGATCAGCTCGATCTGGCCCGTCTCGCGCAGGACCTTGACGATTTGGACGCCGACCGCCGTGCCGACGCCGCCGCCTGCCAGCAGCACCGTCCCCATTTTCAGATCGACATTGTTGCGGCGCCACTGTGCGAGCGCCCCGGAGACCGAGGAAGCGACGATCTGATTCACTCCTGTCGCGACCGCCACCGCGGCGGGAACGCCGGTAAAGATCAGCAGCGGCGTGATCAGGAAGCCGCCGCCCACGCCGAACATTCCCGAGAGAAACCCCACAGCCGCGCCCATCCCGATAATGGTCAGCATGTTCACTGACAGTTCGGCGATCGGCAGGTAAATCTGGAACATGTTGGCTGTGGCGTTCCCGAAGCGTTCCTGAAAACTGGATGGCGCGGCGAGCTTAGATTTGCAAATGTACCGCATCGGCGCGCCCCCGCTGCGCCTGTGCGTGCCTAGGTATTAGGCGTGTGAACGCCCAACGCAACTTGAAAAAATGAAAAAGCGATCATCAAGCGCCGGTCGGCGGCCGCTGGACGCGCCGGTACGGAGGCGGGCCGATTTTCGCCATGCTCGGACGATACCGCCAGGATGGGGTTCAGAAGCGTGGACAAGCGGGGTCGCGCTTCAACGAAACTGCAAATTCAGGAGGGATGAACAATGATAATCCGATGGATGCTTGCCGCAGCGCTCGCCGCTCTGACAGTCGCGCCGGGAGCCGTTGAGGCGCAGGATAACCGCGTCGAGGTTGGCTCGCTCACCTGCAGGATCGAAGGCGGGGCGAGCTTCGTGTTCGGCTCAACCCGCAGTCTGAATTGCAAATTCGAATCGGCGCGCGGCAGTGCGCCGGAGTATTATGAGGGCGAGATTGAGCGGTTCGGGCTGGACCTTGGCGTCATCGGTGAAACCCTGCTGGGTTGGGCCGTGTTTGCGCCGAGCCGCGGCATGCCGGACTATGCCCTGGCGGGCGCCTACAGCGGCGTGGCGGCGGATGCCTCTTTCGGCCTCGGTGGCGGCGCAAAGGTGCTGGTCGGCGGGTCGAATGACACGATTTCGCTGCAGCCCGTGAGCCTTCAGGGCCAGTCGGGCGTCAATCTGGCGCTGACGGTTGCACAGTTGCGGTTGCGCCCGGCGCCCTAATCTGCGGCATTAAACCGCACCCCGGCGGTGGAAAAACGCGACGGTTGAGGTCATGACGAAATTACGAATTGGCGTCATCGGCGCATCGGGCTACACGGGCGCCGACCTCATCCGTCTGGCTGCAGCGCATCCGAATATCGAGATCGGGCCGCTGGCGGCAGGTGCGCATGCCGGGCAATCGCTGGCCGATGTCTTCCCGCATCTGGCGCGGATTGACGCGCCGGCGCTTGCTCGCGCTGAGGATGCGGATTGGCGCGGCTGCGACGCGGCATTCAGCGGCCTGCCTCACGGCGCTGCGCAGGACATCATCAAGGCGCTGCCGCGCGATCTCCGCGTCATTGACATGTCGGCGGATTTCCGGCTGCGCGACCCTTGCGTCTATGCGAACTGGTACGGTCGCACCCACGATGCGCCAGAGTTGTTGCGCGAAGCGGTTTACGGGCTGACAGAATTCTACGCAGGCGAGATTGCCGAAGCCCGTCTGGTCGCCTGTCCTGGCTGTTATCCGACCGCTGTGCTGCTGGCGCTATTGCCCCTCGTCGGCGATCGCCTGATCGACGCTGACGACATCATCATCGACGCGAAATCCGGCATCTCCGGCGCGGGCCGTGCGCTGAAGCAGAACACGTTATTCGCAGAAGCCGGCGAGGGGGTGTCGCCCTATGCGATCGGCGCCCATCGCCATGGCCCGGAGATCGACCAGGAAATCAGCCGCGCGGCCGGGCGCGACGTGGTCGTGAGCTTCACGCCGCATCTGGTGCCCATGAGCCGGGGCGAACTGGTCACGTGTCATGTGCGGCTGGCCGCCGGGGCGAGCGCCGCGGATCTGCGCGCCAGCCTCGATGCGCGCTACCGCGACGCGGCTTTTGCGCATCTGCTGCCCGAGGGCGCGGTGCCCGCCACGCAGCATGTGCGCGGCTCCAACCATTTCATTGTCAATGTATTCCCCGACCGGCTGCCGGGCCGCGCGATTGTCATCGGAGCGCTCGACAATCTGGTGAAAGGGTCCGCTGGCCAGGCGCTGCAGAATTTCAATCTTATGTTCGGCCTGCCGGAGACCACAGGGCTGGAGCAGCTGCCGCTTTTCCCATGAAAAAGGCGGCGCCCAGTGACGCCGCCTCAAAGGGTCGCGCGGACCGCAGGGCTTAGCTGGAGCCGCCCGGCAGAACCACGGTGTCGATCACATGGATCACGCCGTTGGAGGCCTCGACATCAGCGGTCACGACAGTGGCGTTATCCACCTTCACGCCGTCGGTTGCATCGATCGACAGCTTGGAGCCTTCGACCGTTTCGACCTCAAGCTGCTTGCCGGCGATATCAGACGCCATCACCTTGCCCGGAATGACATGATAGGTCAGCACGGCGACGAGCTGGTCCTTGTTTTCCGGCTTCAGCAGGTTTTCGACCGTGCCGTCGGGCAGCTTGGCAAATGCGTCGTCGGTGGGCGCGAACACGGTGAAGGGGCCGTCGCCCTTGAGCGTGTCGACCAGGCCGGCAGCCTGCACCGCAGCGACCAGGGTCGAGAAACTGCCCGCCTCGACGGCGGTATCGACGATATCTTTCTTGGACATTGAGCCACCTGCATAAGCGGTCGGAACCGCGACCAAAACAAGCGCTATAGTCAGCGCAAGGGAACGTAGAAGCGTCATAACTCCTCCTCGACGGTTTCAGTGAAAGAATTCACCATCGCCACAGTTTCGCCCTCATTGTGATCGTCTTGCGACGCGCATGAACAAAATGTAATGAAGGCTTGTTCAGGTCGAACTGAACTGTACGATGATGACACGGTTACGCCGTTGGTCTTTGGCGGGATCACCGTAGCGTGAGCGAAATCCTCACGAGCGGTTCACAGTTTTGTGAGAGGCGCGTGATCGCCTCGCCGCCATCTCGGCGCTTGCAGCGCGGTGTGCGATGGACAAATGATCCGCGGGCGGCTATCCCCCGTAGCCGGACCAGTCCTTGCATTTCCCCGCGAGTGTAAATGAGCTACCCCCCGTTGCGCATCGGTGTCGTCGGGACAGGCGTGTCCGGGCTGAGCGCCGCCTGGCTACTGGCCAAACGCCACCGCGTCACGCTGTTCGAGCGCGAGCGCCGTCCCGGCGGCCACTGCAATACCGTAACCGTCGATGCGCCTGAAGGGCCGCGCAACATCGACACGGGCTTCATTGTCTACAACACGCAGAGTTATCCGAACCTGATGGCCTGGTTCGACCATCTTGGTGTGGCGTGGGCGCAGACCAGCATGTCATTCGCCGTGTCGCTCAACGGTGGCCGCATCGAGTATTCGAGCAACGCACCCTTTGGTTTGCTCGGGGCAAAACGCAACCTCTTCCGCGTGTCCCACTGGCGGATGCTGCGCGACGTGACGCGCTTTTTCCGCACCGCGCGGCAGGATTTGGCCGAACAATCGCTGGAGAGCATTGCGCTGGGCGATTATTTGGCGCAGCGCGGCTTCGGGCGTGGCTTCGTCGATTACCACATCCTGCCGATGGCCTGCGCGATCTGGTCGACGCCGGAGGAGCATGTCCTGGAGTTCCCGGCCGCAGCATTTATCCGGTTCTTTGCCAATCACGGGCTCTTGCAGGCGTTCAACCGGCCAGGATGGCGTACGGTCGAAGGCGGCAGCCGCCACTATGTCGACCGGGTTCTGGCCGACTTCAACGGCGATCTGCGGCTCGGCGCGCCGGTGACGCGCGTGACGCGCACCGGTGACGGGGTGCATGTCGTGGATGCGCAGGGCAGACATCATCACTTCGATCATGTCGTCATCGCCGCGCACGCCGATGATGCGCTCGCCATGCTCGGTGACGCCGACGCGGACGAACGACGCTTGCTCGGCGCTTTCCAATATGCCGACAATACCGCTGTGCTGCACACCGACTGCGCGTTGATGCCGCGCCGCCGCCGCTTGTGGGCAAGCTGGAACTATATTGCGGCCAAGGGAGAGGGCGCGCGGGGGTTGTGCGTCAGCTACTGGATGAACAGCCTCCAGCCGCTGCGGACAAGGCAGGATTATTTTGTGACGCTGAACCCGAGCGAGGAGATCGCCGCACCCGGCCGGCTCGCGACGATCGCTTACCAACACCCGATGTTCAACGGCACGGCGATGGCTGCGCAGCCGGAGTTGTGGTCGCTGCAGGGGCGGCGGCGCACCTGGTTTTGCGGCAGCTATTTCGGCTATGGTTTTCACGAGGATGGGCTTCAAAGCGGGCTGGCGGTTGCCGAACAGCTTGGCGGCGTCAAACGGCCATGGCAGCTTGAGAACCCGTCGGATCGGCTCAGCCTCCCGAACGAGGACAAACAGGTCGCATGAAGACGGAACCGGCGGCGATTTATCGCGGCGAGGTGGTGCACGAGCGGTTGCGGCCCAAGCGCCACAGATTGCGCTACCGCGTGTTTTCGCTTCTGATCGACCTCGACCATGTGGCGGAACTCGGCCAGCGCTTCCGGCTGTTCTCGCACAACAGCTTCAATCTATTCAGCTTTCATGAGCGCGATCACGGCCCGGGCGACGGGCGTGATCTTGCCGCGCATGTCCGCGGTCTGTTGGCGCAGGCCGGGCTGGCGGCTTACGGGGCGCGCATCTTGTTATTGAGCTACCCGAGGATGCTCGGCTATGTCTTCAACCCGCTCAGCGTCTATTTCTGCCTCGATGATGGTGGGCGGCTCGGCGCGGTCGCCTACGAGGTCAACAACACGTTCCATGAGCGCAAGACTTACCTGCTCGCGGCCGAGGATAGTGGAAGCCTCTACCAGAAATGCGCCAAGAGCTTTTACGTTTCGCCGTTCAATACCGCTCAGGGCACATACAGCTTTCACATTCAGCCGCCCGAGGCGCGGGTTGCGATCGGCGTGGCGCTGCGCGACGATGAGGGCGCGCTGATGCGCGCGCACTTCGCCGGGGCGTATGAGCCTGTGAGCGAGGGTGCGCTGGCCAGGCTGGCGCTGCGCTATCCGCTGATGACGTTGAAGGTGATTGGCGGTATTCATCTCGAAGCCCTGCGGTTGTGGTGGAAGGGCGTGCCGCTGGTCCGCCGCCAGGCCGCGCCGGGCTATTCAGTGGATTTCGTTGCCGCAGCCGCCACGCGCGCTGAACCGCTATTGTTGGACAATGCTGCAAGACCGTCATAACGCGCCACCGCGAAACGAGACGCTGCGCGCACGGCTAATCTTCGCCGGCTGCGAGCGCGCGCTGAAAAACCTGCGCCGGGGCAGCGCGGAGCTCATTCTTCCCTGTGGAAGCCGCCGGCTCTTCACTGGCCAGGCCGAGGGCGTGCATGCCGTAATCCAGCTGAAGAACTTCGGCATCTTTTGGAAATCGTTGCGCCGCGGCACGGTTGGTTTTGGCGAGAGTTACGTCGACGGCGATTTCGAGACGCCCAATCTGGCGAATGTCTTCCACTTCTTCCTCGACAACAAGCCGGACCTGACACAGGCGGGCCGCGGCTGGTTCAAGGTGCGCCGCCGCGACAAGCGCTTTCACAAGCGCCGGCGAAACAGTGTGGAGGGCGCCAAACAGAACATCGTCGACCACTACGATCTCGGCAATGACTTCTATGCGCAGTGGCTCGACGAGACCATGACGTATTCGAGCGCTTATTTTACCGCGCCGGACCAGTCGCTTGCCGACGCGCAGCGCGCGAAATACGACAAGGTGCTGGAAGCGCTGGGCGAGAGCGCCGAGGGGCGCATCCTTGAGATCGGCTGCGGCTGGGGCGGCTTTGCAGAGCGCGCCGGCCGGCGAGGCGCACAGGTCGATGGCATCACGATCTCCGACGCCCAACTCGACTATGCGCGCGCACGGATGGACGCGGCGGGGCTATCGAACATCTGCCGGATAGAGCATCAGGATTATCGGCTTACCACCGGCCAGTACGACGGCGTCGTCTCGATCGAGATGATCGAGGCGGTGGGTGAGGAGCACTGGCCGCGGTATTTCCAGACCCTGCACGACAGGCTTCGCCGCGGCGGACACGCCGTCTTGCAGTGCATCACCATTGCCGAGGACTTTTTCGAGACCTATCGCCGGCAGGTCGACTTTATCCAGCGGTACATCTTTCCTGGCGGCATGCTGCCAAGCGCGTCCATCATCAGGCGCGAAGCCGAGCGCGCTGGGCTTGCGCTTGAAGGCGTCGAAACCTTCCGCCAGAGCTACGCACGCACCCTGTGGACGTGGCGCGACAACTTCCACGCCCGCTGGCCGGTGATCCGGTCTCTCGGGTTTGATGAGCGCTTCAGGCGGTTGTGGGATTATTATCTGACCTATTGCGCTGTCGGCTTTGAGCGCGGGACTATTGACGTCGGGCTCTACAAGCTGACCAAGCGGGCCTAGCTCTGCGACGGAGCCTGCTGCGCGCGCTTCTGCTCCTCGCGCTTTTCGATCATGCGCCGCGCAACGCCGAAAAAGGCGCTATAGGGAAGTTTCCGCAGCGCCTTGAGGCTTGAGACAAGCTGCCAGGGAAAGGCGATTTCGAACTTCCCGCGATCCAGTCCGCGTGCAATCCGCCTGGCGGCATCGTCGGGCTGGAGGATGAACGGCATCTGGAAGTCGTTGGTCGCGGTCATCGGCGTTTCGACGAAGCCGGGATTAACGACGCTCACGGCGACCCCGTACCGGTCGAGATCGGGCTTTAAGGATTCCGCGAAGCTGATCAGCGCCGCCTTGGTGGGCCCGTAGGCCAGCGACTGCGGCAGGCCGATGTAACCCGCGACCGATGCGATGATGGCGATATGCCCGCTGCGGCGTTGCATCATGGGGCCGATCAGCGCGCTGACGACATTGATCGTGCCGCCGTAGTTCACGTCCATGCTCTTGCGAATCTTGGCGGCGTCGAACTCATCGACGCCCATCTGCGACCACATCGCTGCGCTCTGGATGGCAAGATCGACGGGGCCGAGATCCGATTCGATCTGGCGCATCGTCGCCGAAACGGCATCTGCATCGGTGATGTCGAGCGGGTAGGCGTGGATGTTTTCAGACGAACCCGCCACTGCTTCGAGCGCATCGGCCGAGCGCGCCGATATCGCAACCTGCGCGCCGCGCGCGGCATACAGTTCCGCAAGCGCCTTGCCGATGCCGCTGCTCGCGCCCGTGATCCAGACAACTCTGTAGGCCAAAGCCTTAAGCTCCCAGGTTCAAGTTCTTCGCGCGCTCAGATGCCGGTGAGCGGTTGCAGAACGCGCGAGAGCAAACCTTTGAAGCGCGCCGCTTCCTCGGTGGCGACGAGGCAGATGCACTCACCATCCTTGTCGACGCGCGGTTCATGTTCGGCGTCTTCGTCGAGATCGGCAACATCTCCGGGTCCAAAGCGGCCGAAGCGGTCGTGATAGGCCCCGCGAAGAATCAGCGTCAGTTCGGAGCCGCCATGCCCGTGCTCAGGGATGCGCATGCCGGCCTTGATTCGCAGCAAGCGCAGGCTGCCGCGATTGCCATCCGGCAGCTCGATCGGATACTGGCGGATGCCAGGGGCCAGCCACTGCCAGTGCAGGTCGTTCAGAGACGGGCCAATCAGCTTCTCCAGCGGCTTGGGAACCTCGTTGCCGCGATCCCCGTCGCCTTGACGGCGGCGGGTACGGTGCAGTGGAAAGCTGCGCACGTTGTCGTCGCGGAAGTAGACGGCCATGCGCTCGCTGAGGCCATCGCTGAGCGGTTCGGGGTCGATCCGCTCCAGCAGAGCGCCGCCCAGCATGTCGATGTCATCAAGCCGTTTGCGGCAAGCTGCGCAGATGTCCAGATGGCATGCGGCCACGCTCGCGAGCGCCTCCGGTAGCGCGCCGGCCGAAAAACCCATGAGCGTCGCGTCGTCAAGGTGGTGTTTTATTGTCATTTCAGGTCTCCCAGACGCTCGCGAATCTTGCCGTAGGCCAGCCGCATCCGTGATTTCACCGTGCCCAGCGGGACTCCAAGCCGCTCAGCGATTTCCGTATGAGTGAGCCCCTCGATGTAAGCAAGGCGGACCACCACATGCTGGTCAGGCGTAAGCATCTCGAGCGCTTCGTTCACGCGCTCGCGCTGCTGTTGCCTGTGCAGTTCATCATACGGGCTGTCGTCTTCACTGGGGCGTTCGTCAGCTTCCACGCCCAAATCCAGCCAGACGGCGTTGCGCCGCAGCTTGTCGATGCGCAGATTCCGCGCGATCGTGAATACCCATGTGGAAAAGCTGCCTTTGCTTTCGGCAAACAGGTGCGCCTTGCGCCAGACGGACAGCATCGTCTCCTGGACAATTTCCTCGGCCGTCTCCGGATCTGCGCCCTGGCGCATCAGCATGGCCTTGATGCGCGGCGCGAAGGTCACAAAGAGTTCGTGGAATGCTTCGGAGTCGCGGTGTCGCGCCACCTTCTGGATGAGGTCGGTCATGTGCATCCGGTTTGCTCGGCGCGCGTGTTCAGGCGTTGCCGCCCCGTCTGATGAAATGACTAGCATATCCACCTTCCCGTTATTTGCCTAGCCTACGAGGCGCAGGGGCAGGTTGGATCATGCGAGATGAGGCAAAGCGACGCGCCTTCGCCGTTGCGTATGCGTTCGGGTGGGGGATTGGCACCTGCGTGGCAGAATTACAACGCGCGAGCAGGCTGCGCGGCCCTAGCCTCCGGACGTGTGGTCAACCAGCCCTCGATCTTCGCCCGCGCTGGTGGCGGTGCGCTGCAGGCGTGCCAGCTTATCCTTCAGCGACATGATCCGCTGATACGAGGTCCGGATGCGCTCCTCGCTCAGCCGGCCGTCCGCGACGGCGGTGCGGATCACGTCCGCGACGCGGTCCGGAAGATCGGGCTGATAACCGTTGCCGTTCGTGATCAACACGATGTCGTTGCCCGCCGCGACAGCGCCGATGATGCGCTGCTCGAAACTGGTGTTCTGGCGGACGCCGCGCATATCCAGATCGTCGGTGATCACGACCCCGTCATAATTCAGGCTCTCACGAAGCACTTGCGCGATGGCCCGGGGCGCGAGCGTCGCCGGCGTGTCTGGCGTGTCGGAAAAAGCCGGGTGATAGAGGTGCCCGACCATGATCATGTCCACCGCATTATCCTCGATCAACATGCGGTAAGGGCGCAACTCGGCCTCCTGCCAGGTGTTCGACAGGTCGACCAGCACATCATGGCTGTCGGTATCGCTGCTGCCGTGACCGGGGAAGTGCTTAGCCGCGGTGAGCACGCCGCTCTCGTTGTGCGCGTAAATGAACGCCTTGGCGTATGCGGTGACGTGATCCGGATCCCGACCATAGCTGCGGCGCAAGCGCCCGATCACCGGGTTTGACGGGTTGAGGTTGAGGTCGACCACCGGGCCGAGATTAAGGTTGAAGCCAAATTCGCGCAACTCCAGCGCCAGGTTGCGATAGGCGGAATAGGCGGCCTCCGGGTTGTTGCGCTCGCCCAGCCGCTCGGCCGAGGGGTGCGTCTTGAAGCCCTTCACGCGGGACAGCCGCTGCACATAGCCGCCTTCCTGATCAACGGCGATGAATGGCGTCGGCTGGCCTTCGCCTGACCGCGCGAAGGCCTGGGTCAGCTGCTTGACTTGTGCTGGCGACTCGATGTTGCGGCTCATCAAGATGACTCCGCCGATCTTGCCCGCCTCCAGCTGTTCCGCGACCCGGCGCACGCCATCATCGCCTGGCGTTTGCCCGGGGAAGCCCACCATGATCATTTGGCCGATCATGCGGTTCAGTTCAGGGCCGGATTGCGGGGCGGTTGGCTCGGTCGCGGCCGGCGCGCGCGCAGCCGCGGGGGGTGTCACGGCCGCCACCCGGTCGGGCGCCTGCACGTCAGCATCGGTCCCGCCTGGCTCGCGATAGGGCTCCTCGGCTTCTGTCGTCCTGCCGTCGGCCCCGTCAGGTTCAACTGTCGGCGCAGCAACCTCCGCCGCCGGAGGCTCGGCCGGCTCGTCCGCAGGCGCATCCGTGATGCGCGGGCCCGACGGCTCGGCGTCGAGGATGACGATGTCGAGCGGGCCGTCGCCGCGCTGAACGGGAGGGGGCGGCGGTTCCCGGCGCGCTTGGCGGGCGGGTGCGGGGTCTTGACCGGGTTCTGCCAAGTTGTCCTCGGCGCGCCGCCAGTCCTCGTCCGGGTCGGATGGCTCATCCCACCACTCGCGGGCGCTCTCGCGCGGCTCATCGTCCCAGCGCCCGCGCGGCGGCTGGCTCCACATCCGCGGGTCATCGCGCCGGTAGCCCCGATCAAGGAAGTCAGGGCCGGGCGCCTGCAGGATGCTGTCCACAAGCGGATCGCCCGTAAGGCCGGTCTCGTCGCCGGACTGCGCCAGCAGGCTGGCGGGCAGCAGCATGACCGTGGCAACGAGGAGGACCAGGAATGCTTGCGCGCGCAAGCGGAAAGGATGCATCAGGGACATCACAGGCGGCTCCTTCGGGCAAAGCGCTGCGTCCGCTCTCTCGCGCAGCGCCGCGACACCACAATTCCGCTCTCTCCCCGGTGACAAGGAGATGCCGACGAACTATGACCCTTTCTTGACCACGAACGTGGTATAAGGGCAAGGGTTCGACGAAACGCGGGCGCCGCCCGGCAAAATCGTGGATGGCAATGCTTCTCGCAGCACGCATTCTTCTGCTGGCGATCCTGTGCGGCGTTACGCCGGCGCAGGCCTCGGTCGAGAGGGCGCTTCTCTATGCGCAGGAGGGCGTCAACGCGCTGATGCGCGGCAACAACGCCAAGGCGATCGAGGCCTATGGCAAGGCGCTGGAAGACGAAAACCTGCCCGAGGCGCGCCGCGCGAGCATCTACAACGATCGCGGCGTTGCCCACTGGCGCGAGCAGCGCCACGAGCGAGCGCTTGAAGATTTTGAAAAGTCGATCGAACTCAATCCAGATTACGCGCCGGTCTACAACAATCGCGGTAACGTCCTGATGGCGACGGGCCGTATCGAGGAGGCTATCGAGGATTTCTCGCAGGCGATCGCGCTGGCGCCGGCCTATGGCGCGGCGTTCAACAATCGCGGCAACGCCTACATGGCGCTCGGCCAGCTCGAAAAGGCCGAGGCCGATTTGCGTAGGGCCGTGCAGTTGCTGCCCTCCAGCGCCGCTCCACTGAATGGGCGCGGCAAGATTGCGGCTGCGCAGGCGCGCCCGTTCGCCAGCCTGCGCTATCTCAACCGCGCGATCCTGCTGAACCGCAACTATCCGGCCGCCTACCGGAACCGGGCCGCAGCGCTCATCGAGGTGCGCCATTACGCAGACGCGCTCAACGATCTTGAGCAGGCATCAGCCACAGCCGAGGGCGACGCCCAGCTTCTGGTCCTTCGCGGGCAGGTCAACAGCTATCGCGGCCAGCATGAGGAGGCGGTCCAGGATTTCTCCGCCGCATTGGAAATCGGCCCGGAGAACGGTGAGGCATACGCATGGCGCGGTCTGGCGCAGCTCGAGCGCGGCCGCACTCAGGAGGCGCTGGGCGACTGCGACATGGCGGTGACATTCGCGCCGGAACATGCGCCGGCTTACCTTTGCCGGGCGCGCGCTTATCTCCGGCTGGGCCAGCCGGTGCAGGTGAGCACGAATGTGAGCTTGGCGCTGGAACGCGAGCCGGAGATGGCGGAGGCTTATCTCGTGCGGGCGCAACTGGCCGAAGAGGCCGGCGATATCGACGGGGCCGCAGCCGAATATCGCACCGTACTGAAGCTGGACCCGCTAATGGAGGACGCGCGCACGGCTCTCAGGCGTCTTGGCGAAACCGCCGAAAGCGCCGTAGCGCTGCCTGAGATCACAGTTGGCGAGCCGCTTGACGGCTGGCGCATCGTAAAAGGGGAGGCCGCGGGCTATTTTGCCGTCAACGACGCTTACGAGGCGCTCGCAGTGCCTCTTGAGACGGACGGCGAGACGCAGCCGCGCCTGATTGAGTGGACCGAGCTCACCAAAACGCTGAGCGGCTTCGGCCTCCTGCGCTACCATGCGGGCAGCGAGCCGGGCCGTGGCGGCGAAGGCGAACGCGCTCACGAGAATGTTGCGATCCTCAATCTGAGCGCGAAGCGTGTCGTTGCGATCGAGCCTTATCAGGTTGGCGGCGAGAAAGCGAAATGGGAGTGGGGCCGCTACGGCGTCACCGTGACGGACCCGGATGGCGTTCCAAGCGCGCATCAGCTCCGGGAGGAACCGCGCGTTGTCCGGCGCGAGCCAGAGCGGCGGCTGGAGGACGACAGCTGGACCTATGACGAGTGGCGGGGCGATCGCGGTTATGAGCGCCGCCGGTATCGCATTCAGCGCGAGCCGCGCACGCTGTTCGACTGGCTTTTCCGATAAGCCATCTCGGGGAACTCCGCCCTGTGCGAGTGTTTTTCGGCGCTATGATCGCAAAAGCCAAAAACTGCGCCCTTTCTGCCCCTTAGAAAAGTCCGATCAACGGCCTTTGGGTCCGGTTTTGCCCTCCGTCAAATTGAGGAATTGACCGGCTAATCTTTTCAGATGACAATTTGACGACAGTTTATTCATCCATGGAGGCTGTCGATCAGATGACCAATCCGCTTTCGCGTTCATGGCGTTTGCCATTCTCCCTCGGCGCTGCACGCACAATCGGGGCCGCGGCGCTCGCTGCCATTGCGTTCACGAGCGCGAGCCATGCCGCCGCGCCGCAAGCGCTGCCCAGCGCCCAGGAAGAACTGCTGCCCGGCCTGGCTGGCGATTGCGAAGTCACGGGTGCGATCTGCACCTGGGAGGAGGTCATCGGCGGCCGGCTCGATGACGAGGCCCATTCAGTCGTGGAGATGCCCGACGGCGGCTATGCGCTTGCCGGACATACGCGCTCGCACGGCAAGCTCGACCGCGATGCCTGGGTGTTGCGGCTCGACGCGCAGGGCAAGGTGGTCTGGCAGAAGGTGCTCGGTGGTCCGATGACCGAGAAGGTGTTCGGCATCACCGCGACCGAGGAGGGGCATGTCATCATCGCGGGAAAGACCTACTCGATCGGCGAGGGTGGCTCGGACGCGTTGATCGTCCGTTTCGATGAGCGCGGAGACGTCCTGTGGCAGAAGGCCTACGGAGGCCGTTTCAACGACGGGGTGCGCTCCATCGCGCCGCTTGCCGAAGGCGGCTTCGTTCTTGCCGGCAGCAAGGGCGGCGCAGAAGACGACGACGTGTGGATCATGGTGATTGATGAGAACGGCGACCAGCGCTGGGAGCGCACACATGGCACCGAAGGCGAGGACGGCGCGGTGAGCATCGCGCAAGCTGCCGACGGCGGGTTTGGCGTCGCTGGCTACACCCAGCGTCCGGGCATGAGGAGTTTCGATAACTGGGTCGTTCGCCTGGACGCGCAGGGCGACATGCTCTGGCAGCGCCATTTCGCTCGCGGCATCTTCTCGGCCGGCACCGCGATCAACGCAGCGCCGGAAGGCGGGTTCTTTGTTGCCGGTATCTCGCAGGAGCGCACGCCGGCCGACAGCAAGTCCTGGGTCATCCGGCTTGCGCATGACGGCACGACGCTCTGGAAGCAACTTAGCCAGAACCCCGGAAGCAACGAGGCCTGGGGCGCGGCTGCCACGCCGGATGGCGGCGTGATCGTCGTCTCGGCCGCGAAATACGGCGGCCTTGGAGTGAGCGACGCGCGGCTGGTGCGATTCACGCGGGACGGCGACATCGTCTGGTCGCGCATCGTTGGCGAGCGGACCTGGACGCGCCCAACCGCCATCATCACGACCCGGGACGGCGGGATCATCGTTGCCGGCTACACGACGGGACGCGGCGCCGGTTATCAGGACGTATGGGTTGTCCGGCTTGACGGCGAAGGCCGGCTGAACCGCCGCTGATACAGTTCTGCTCCAATTTCGCCCGAAAGGCTTGGTGCTTCGATCCGTGGGTGCTATGAGCGCGACATCACCGCATGCGCGGTGAGGGCACACGGATCGGAGCACACCTCATGGCCGGCAAGCGCCGCGCGGTTGTCTGGACGGTACTGGCCGGTTTGCTGGCCACGGTTGCGGCCATCGTCGTCTGGTTCGTCTGGGCCACTGGACAAAGGGGGGTGGCCGGGCCGTTGCCCGCGCTGGGGGCCGATCTCGACCGTACCACCGTCTCCGGCCTGTCATCCGGCGCCTATATGGCCGGGCAGTTTCAGGTCGCGCACTCAGACATCGTCGCCGGTGCCGGGCTGGTGGCCGGAGGGCCCTATGGCTGCGCGGAGAGCGAGTTTTCCCGACTCTGGCCGATCTGGACGACGGCGATTCCGCACAATCTGAACCTCGCGCTCAATGCTTGCACGGACGACAGCCTGGCGATGATCGGCAAACCCAACGCCGAAGCGCTGGCCGAGCGCACGCGCGAACTGGCCGATGCGGATAAAATCGCTCCCGTGGAAGGTGTTGTCCCAGACCGCGTTTACCTTTTCCACGCCAGCGATGACGACACCGTTGCGCGTTCCGTGGTCGACGCGGCGGCGGCCTATTATCGCGCGATGGGCGTGGCGGAGCCGGACCTGCGCTTCGTCCGCTTCGAGCGCGGCGCACATGCCTTCATCACGCTGGACGACGGCCTCGAATGCGGCGTGTCCGGCCCGCCCTTCCTCAACGATTGCGACTATGACCAAGCCGGCGCGATCCTCCAGCATCTCTATCGCGGCGCAGCGCAGCCGGATGGCCGGCCCAAGGGTGTTTTCCGGGTCTTCGACCAGACGCGCTACTTCGCGGGCAGCGACCCGCAGAGCCTCGCGCCCGAGGGGATTGTCTACATTCCCCCGAGCTGCCGTGCGCAGCCCGGTTGTGCCGTGCACATTACCTTTCATGGCTGCGAGCAAAACCGGGCGCGTATCGGCGATGCGTTCATTCGCGGCTCGGGTTTCGCGCGCTGGGCGGACGCCAACCGGCTCATAATCCTGTTCCCGCAGACAAAGCGCAGCGCCGTCAACCCAAAGGCTTGCTGGGATTGGTGGGGCTACACGGGCCTGGGGTTCCGCGAGCGCGGCGCCCCGCAGATCGCCGCGGTTCGGGCCATGCTGGGGCGGCTGGCGCAGCAACCGTGATCCGTGATACCCCTCGACCCGCATACCAGGCACGTCACTGGCTCGCCTCTTTTCGCGCAAATGGTGGCGGTCCACGCGCGCCGGCGCCCTGATAATCTCAGAGAGACTGAATGATCCAGACGATCCGAAAAGCCGTCTTCCCGGTTGCCGGTCTCGGCACCCGTTTTCTTCCCGCAACAAAGGCCGTTCCAAAGGAAATGCTGCCCGTCGTCGACCGGCCGCTGATCCAGCATGTCGTCGACGAGGCGCGGGCGGCCGGCATCAATCACAGTGTGTTCGTGACGGGGCGGAACAAGCACGTTATCGAGGATCACTTCGACATCCAGTATGAGCTCGAAACCGTTCTGCGGCATCGCAACAAGAAGGAAGAGCTTGCGCTCTTGGACAGCCTTCGGCCGCCTCCCGGCCAGTCGAGCTTTACGCGCCAGCAGGAGCCGCTTGGCCTCGGACATGCTGTGTGGTGCGCGCGCGATCTGATTGGAAATCAGCCTTTTGCGCTCCTGCTGCCGGATGTTCTCGTCAAGTCGCCCGGCGATGGCTGCCTGCCCGCCATGATGCGCGAGTATCAACGCCTCACCGCCGAAACCGGCGTCAAGATCAACCTCATCGCGGTCGAGCGTGTCGATCCTTCTGAGGTCTACAAGTATGGCGTGGTGAGTCTGGAAGAAGGCGAGGGGCCGATCTGGCCGGTGAAGGGCATGGTGGAAAAGCCAAAGGTCGAGGAAGCGCCGTCGAACCTCACGATCCTCGGGCGCTACATCCTTCAGCCCGAAATCTTCGATGTTCTGGAAAAGGTCAAGCCGGGGGCGGGCGGCGAGATCCAGCTGACGGACGCGATGCTGAAGCTGCTGGAAATGCAGAGGATCTACGCCTACGAGCATAAGGGGACGAGCTATGACTGCGGCTCGAAGCTCGGCTTCTTGGAGGCGAATATCGCCTACGCGCTCGATCACCCGGATCTGGCTCAGCGAATGCGCGCGGAAATCAAGCGTATTGCCGAGACGCTGGAATAGAGAAAAGAGAAACCGGCGAAACTTGTCGGGAGGGATAAATTCATGGCAGAGGCGACGGTGGCTCGAAGCGCGGCTTTGCAGGCCGATGCGGCGATCCGTTCAGCGCTGCGCACGCTTGATTTCGAACTCGGCGGCGTCACCGCGCTGAAGCAGGCGATGGGCGGCCCGCTCGGCGCGCGCTTCGCGGAGGCGGTGGCGTTGTTGCAGGCGCTCAGGGGCCGGACAATTGTCAGCGGCATGGGCAAGAGCGGTCATGTTGGCCAGAAGATCGCCGCCACGCTGTCATCCACCGGCACGCCCGCCTTCTTCGTGCATCCTGGCGAGGCGAGCCACGGCGATCTCGGAATGATCACACCGGAAGACGCGATCATTGCGCTCTCATGGTCCGGCGAGACGGTCGAGCTGAGCAACCTCATCACCTATGCGCGCCGGTTTGCCGTGCCGATCATCGCGATCACCTCGCGCAGGGAAAGTTCGCTGGCAAGGGCCGCGCAACATGCGCTGATCCTGCCGCAGGCGACCGAGGCCTGCCCGCATGGGCTGGCGCCGACGACTTCCTCGCTGATGCAGCTTGCCATCGGCGACGCGCTGGCGATCGCGCTGCTGGAGGGCAAGGGCTTCACCGCGCAGGACTTCAAGGTGTTTCACCCTGGCGGCCAGCTTGGCGCGAACCTCAAGCATGTTGGTGATTTCATGCATACCGGCGACCGGCTGCCGCTGACCGCGGCCGATGCGCCGATGAGCGAAGCTCTCGTGCTGATGACGGAAAAGTCGTTCGGCTGTCTCGGCGTCACCGGTGACGATGGCAAGCTCATCGGCATCCTCACCGACGGCGACTTGCGCCGGAACATGGGCGATGGGCTACTCGAGGCAAGTGTCGGCGAGGTGATGACCCGTGCGCCGAAGACCATCGGTCCCGATGAGTTAGCGAGCGCGGCGCTCAATGTACTGAACACGTCGAAGATCACCGCGCTGTTCGTCGTGGAGGATGGGCGGCCGGTCGGGATCGTTCACATCCACGATCTGCTGCGGCTCGGCGTGGCCTAGCGCGCGTTCAGCAAAAGCCGGTCCCGGACTTGATCCGGGATGGAGCCGGTTTTGCCTGCGCAAAACAATTTAGTGCGCATTCACTGATTCCGGTTTGTTTGAATGCGTGCGCTCTAGACGTCGCCGAAGGAGCTGGCTTTGGGCAGGCCGTTATCGGATGAGTCAGTGGCTGGCTCAACCAGCAGATAGGTGCCCTTGGCGCCGACGATGCGCACGGTGACGCCGCGTGGACAGTCCGGCCCACGTACAGACCACTGCGAATCTCCCACGAGAAGCACCCCGCGGCCATTCTCGATCGGGTGATGCAGGAGATACTGCTGGCCGATCAGCTGGCGGGCGCGGTCAGTGAATATCCCGGCATCATTGTCCTCACGGCCCCAGAAGCGTCCTGCCCCCAGCAGCACAACGACCGACAACCCGCCAAATATCAGCAACTGCCACGCGAAGGCGATATCGAACGCCAGCACGGTGACGCCTACGATTGCGGCAGCGACGCCGAACCAGATCAGGAAAAAGCCAGGAAGCAACAATTCTAGCCCAAGCAGAATGACGCCAAAGATCAGCCAGGCCCAGCCGCCGAGCTCGCGCACAGTGCCGACAAAGCCTTCCATTCGCCATCGCTCCGGTGGTTGTTGTCGCTTGTTTCCGGCCGCGCGCTGCGGCCGGCCGCGCAACGAGGGGAGTTTAGCCGTTTTGCAAGGTCAGGGAAGCCCTGATCAGTTCGTCTCCGGCGCGGTCCCGCCGTTCGCCGGGCCATTGGGCCGCGCGCCCGGCGGCGGTTCCTGGTCGTCGGCCGGCCCGGCGGCAGCCGCCGAACGGCTTTGCGGGGCCGACCCCTCGCCCTCGGGCGCCGCGGATTGACCGTCCGACGTGCGCTGCGTCTGGTCCCGGGTAGCGTGTCCCGCGCCGTCCGGTGTTGGCGGTGGCGTCTGCCCGGTAGGCGAGGCGAAGGCTTCGCGCGTGATTTCAGTGATCCCGCCGATCGCTCCGATCAGGCTCGCGGCCTCAACGGGCATCATGAAAACCTTGGCGTTGTCCGCGCTGGCCAAGCTCTTCAGCGCGTCAACATAGCGGTTCGCGACGAAATAATTGATAGACTGGATATTTCCCTCAGCGATCGCGCGCGAGATCATTTCGGTGGCCCGTGCTTCGGCCTCGGCCTCGCGTTCGCGGGCCTCTGCGTCGCGGAAGGCGGCTTCCTTGCGGCCCTCGGCTTCGAGGATCAGCGATTGCTTCAGGCCCTCCGCCTGCAAAATCCTGGCAGATTTGTCGCCCTCGGCCTCCAGGATGTCGGCGCGCTTGTCGCGCTCGGCCTTCATCTGGCGCGCCATCGCCTCGGTGATGTCGGCCGGCGGGTTGATATCCTTGATCTCGATGCGTGAGATCTTCACGCCCCAGGGATGCGTGGCTTCATCCATGATCCGCAGCAGGCGCGAGTTGATCGCATCGCGGTTGGACAGCAACTCGTCAAGCTCCATCGAGCCCATCACGGTGCGCGTGTTGGTCAGCACCAGCGTGATCATCGCGTTGCGCAGGTCCGCCACCGCGTAAGCTGACTGGGCCGCATCCAGCACCTGCATGAACGCCACGGCGTCAACCTGCACTTCGACGTTGTCCCGAGTGATGACATCCTGGGTCGGGACTTCCAGCACCTGCTCCATCATGATGACGCGGTGACCGATCCGCTCAAGAAACGGCACCACGATGCGCAGGCCCGGCTTCAACGTGCGCACATACCGTCCGAGACGCTCGACAGTGAAGTTGCTTCCCTGCGGAACGATGTTGACCGAGGTCGCGACCGTGACGACAAGCACGAGCGCGACCGCGATCGCAAAGATTTCAAAAGGGCCCATCGCGTATCTCCAGCCCGTGTGGACTGCTACGCTTTTAGGCGAATTTTCCCGATCTGGAAATGCGAAACATCCGATGGCGGACCCTCAGCCCGAGGCCGCGAGCGTGTGCCTGAGTTGCTGCTCCTCGGTCTGGGCGGCATCCAGATCGACCCAGCCGGCAAGCTCGCGCCGGATAATCGCCTCCAGCATGTCAATGCTGTCTGGAGTGTCATTAAGGCATGGCAACAGCGCGTATTGCTCGCCGCCATATTCCTCGAAGCTCTCCCGGCCCTGCATGGCGATCTCCTCCAGCGTCTCGACGCAGTCGGCGGAGAAGCCCGGCGTGACCACGGCAAGACGCTTGACGCCTTCCTTGGCGAGATCTTCGATTGTGTTGTCGGTGTAGGGCTGGAGCCATTCCGCGTTGCCGAAGCGGGACTGGAAAGTCAGGCGCAGCTTGTGTTCGTCCCAGCCGAGCGCCTCGCGCAAAAGGCGCGTGGTCTTGGCGCAGTGGCAATGATACGGATCTCCCTTCTGGAAATACTCCAGCGGCAGCCCGTGATAGGAGGCGATGACGACTTCCGGCTCCCAGTCCAGCTTGGCCACGCTGTCCTTGATGGAGCGGGCCAGCGCGTCGATGTAGCGCGGCTCGTCATAATATGGGGGGACGACACGCACGCTCGGCTGCCAGCGCATCTGCTTGAGCGCGTCGAAGGCCTTGTCACATGCGGTGCCTGTGGTGGCAGCGGAATATTGCGGATAAAGCGGGAATAGCAGAATACGGTCGCAGCCCTGCTGTTGCAGGTTCATCAGCCGCGACTTGATTGACGGGTTGCCGTAGCGCATCCCCCAGTCGACGATGATCTGCGGCGCGTCCGCAAGCCGCTCGGCGATCTTGTCGGCCTGCGCGCGCGTGATCGTGCGCAGAGGCGATTCGTCCAGCTCCTCGTTCCAGATAGAGCGGTACGCCTCGCCCGATGCGAAAGGGCGCTTTGTCAAGACGAAAGCGTTGAGGATCACCCACCAGATGACTGGGTTGACCTCGATCACGCGGCGGTCAGACAGGAATTCCTTCAGATAGCGGCGCATCGACCAGTAGTCGGTTGCATCCGGCGTGCCCAGATTGAGCAGCAGCACGCCGATGCGGCCGAACTCAACTTTCGGGTGGTCCTTTGGAAGATGCGAGATGTTCGCTTTCAGCATGTTGTTTCTCGTCCTTTCCAGACACCTCCGGAGGGGCAGGTGTGGCACGGGCGGATCGCGAAGTCCAGCTTTCGCCCTGCGTGTCTACGCGGTATTCTGTCTACGTATGCACGAGCATTTTGGTTGGCGACGAGATGTCTGAAGGACGCCGCCGCACCTTCAATGGACAAATCGTCGCGCTCGTTCCACGGACTTTTTATCAGCGCGCCTGGCTGATGGCTGCTAACGCCTTGATCATGCGAGATTTTGCTTCCCATCTGCTATTCCGTCCGTATAATTTGGAGATGGTTAACGGGTCAACTGTGCTGTACGTATCGGTGCTACCAGCGACCCGCAAAGGAATTGGAGCGGATGAGAGGACTATGGCGGACAGCGACCTTTTGCAGCAGCTTCACGGTTACAGTCTGACCACTGCGGAAATCCTTTATCGGCTCCCCGATTTTCCAAAATTGATCCAATCATTTGTCTGGCAGGACTACGATTATGCGCCGGAGTTTCCGAAACTGCATGAATTCCTGGATTACTGGCGCACCCATCTCGACGGCCCGCTCCATCGCATCACGGTGACGCACAAGAGCCTCGTTGCCCCGGCGGAAATAAGCTATCTCGACGGACGTCTCGTCCTCCATTAGTTTTCCGGCGTTACGACCGGGTAAACGGAAAGCCGTGGCCGCCTCACGAGACGGAGGCTGTCCGCATCGGCGAGAGGCGCGAAACGCAGCATGGCAATGAATTTCGCTAAGCGACAGAGGCGCATGCTGGCCAGAAGCTACCGGCGTTACCGGAACCGCGCCGCCAGCAGCCGCGCCGTGAGCGCCTCGCCCCGGCTGGCGCGTTTGTTCGAGCATTTCGACCTGATTGCGGCGGACCACGGCATTTTCCGCCTTGCCTATCTCAATCTTCACGAGGTCGCGCCCGGCGTCCTGCGCTCCGCACAACCCAGCCCGCGTGATATCCGCAGGCTCGCGAAACGCGGTGTGCGCACGGTCATCAACCTGCGCGGTCCGCGCGATTGCGGCAGCTACAGGCTGGAACAGCAGGCCTGCGAAAAATACGGCGTGAGGCTGATCAACTTCAAACTGCGCTCGCGCGGCGTCCCGCGGCGACATCAGATCCACGAGGCAGCCGCGCTGTTCCGGGATATCGAATATCCGGTGCTAATTCACTGCAAATCAGGCGCGGACCGGGCCGGTCTTATGTCAGCGCTTTATCTGCTGCTGCGCGAGGGGCGGCCGGTGGAGGAGGCAGCGCGCCAGCTGAGCTTGCGCTATGGGCACTTCAAGCAGGCGGATACCGGCGTTCTCGACCATTTCCTGCACAGTTACCGCGCAGAGACTGCGGGCGGCCCGATGGACTTCCTCAGGTGGGTCGATGAGCGCTATGAACCGAAGCGGGTCGCCTCCAGCTTCAAGATGCGCAGCGGGGTGACGAATTTCATCGTCAACCGGCTGCTGAGGCGCGAATAGCCTTTAAATCGCCTGCTCGTTGGCCCAGGCCGACAGCGCGGCTGCGGCCTGCAGGACAGAGGCGGGCAGCTCCGCCGGCCGGTCTTTTTTCGCTGGCCCCAATGCTAACAACGCTTCGCGCAGCTCTGCCGCCACCTGGTCCACGACCAGCTCCAGCGCACGGTGGGCCTGAGCCAGCGGCAACCCGGCGACAACACCGCGCAACTGTGCCTCATTCTGCGGCAACAGCGTCAGGATCGCGCGGACCTCGGCGCTTTTGACACGAGCCTGGAGCCATGGTTCTAGACCATAGGCAGCGAAGCCTCGGGCCGCGCTGAGCAGCGTATCGATATGCTGTTCGACGCTGGATTGCTCCAAATCGCTTCCGGCCGCCTCGCGAACCATCCGCCTGGCGCGGTTCGTCCAGGCGGCCTCGAGCTGGGCAACCGCGATCTGGTGCGGCGTGCGCAGCGGCGCCGACACGAGCCGCTCGGCGATCGCTTGCGCCGCTGCCACAGCACGGCGGCGCTTGTCAGCACGCGCCATCGCGACGATTTCGGCGAACCAGTGTTCCAGCTCGGCCGCGCCGCTGTCGTGCCAGGCGGTCTCGTCAAGAACCTCGCCCTCCGACGACAAAACGCGAAGGGCCTGGGTCAACGAGATCATCACGAAGCCGTGAAACAGCTTCGCCGCTTCGGAGCGGATGCGCTCGGCAATGCGCTCGCGGTCCTGCGCGCTGGGTACCGCGTCGATATGCGTGACGACCAGCAGGCTGCGTTTGCGCACGGCCTCCGGCATGGTGCGCCACTGGCTGATTTCGCTACGCTTCCACGCTTGGCTCGCCACTGTACACCAGGCCGCGCCATGGACGAAGGAATGCGCCGCCCGCTTCGGCGGCATGCCGCCGAGGCCAGGGTCGGAGACGCCGACAGTATCGATGATCTCATAATCGCGCAGCTTGGGGAACGGCACGCCGATCTCGGTCAATGCGGGACGGGCAATGAGTTTTTGAAATGCGGCGGTTGTGAGCCTGTGGCGTCCGCCTTCCGCGCCGATGGCATACAGGACGGGTTGGTTTGCATAGCGCAGCAGCGTCGAGCCGCGATCGCTGGTCACGACGCTGGTGGGTAGCGCCTTCCGGCCGATCAGCAGATTGGTCAGCGACGTCTTGCCGGAGTTGAATTCGCCGAAAATGCCGATCCGCGGCGGGCGGTCGAGGCTGGTTTCGACGCGTTGCAAGCCGCGTATTGCGGCGGCCACGCGCGGGATATGCGCGGCCTGTTCGAACACGTCGCGCGTCTCACGCAAGCGCTGCGCCAGTTCGGCCGCCGTGGCCTCCTGCTCGTGGGCGATGTCCTGCATTGCGGGTGCCCTGTCTATCACGTCTCCAGCGCAGTCTGGCAACGTTCGTGAAGCGCGGCCGTGCGCTGTGCCAACTCGCCCATGCGTCCGGCCCGCGCCTGCGCCTGGGCCAGCGCGGCGTCGAAATCTTCGGGCAGCGGACCGTCCTGGACCAGCCTCGCGACAATCTCCAACGTCTCGTGAACGATGGTGCGGTAGCGGCGGGTCACGCCGGCGGCATGACTGCCGAGCGCCTTTTTGGCCAGTTCGCCGAGTTCGCGCGCGACTGTAAGGAAGTCGCGCTCCAGACCGATGCGCAGCGCCTTGACCGCCTCGCGCGGATCGCTGCTCTGGCTTTGCCAGACGAAACGGCGCGGCTCATCGAGATCGACCGCCACAGCCTGCGCCAGCGGCGATAGCGAGGGGCGCGCCGGCGGCGAAGGCAGCGGCCCTGCGGTCATCGGCGCGTCCACGCCGGGCGCGGAAGCGGAGAACATCTCGTCAATCTCCTTCAGATTGTCGCGCTCGAAAGCCTGCATCTGCAATGCGATCTCGTCAAAAGCAGCGATGAACTCGCGCGCCAGCTTGTGACGTATGCCGATCGTGTCGAGGCGCGGGGCATCGAGCTTCTCGCCGGCGCGCAGCTTTTCCTCAAGCGCAGATTGCTCTGCGGCGGCCAGCGCGGTCACAGCGGCATGCAGCCGATCGGTGATCTTGCGCGTGCCCTCCGCGGTCAGCGCTGCGTAGTCCCGCTCGAATGCCTTGAAACGCTCGGCGAGTTCGCGCGCGCCGGTCTCGAAAGCCGCTTTGCGCTGCTTGCGATCCTCCCGCCGTTGCGCCTCGTCTTGCCCGGTTCGCGCCTGGATGCGGTCCACCTTGTGGCGCGCGAGCAGGGCGTAGTTGTGCGTCAGCGCCGACACGATGCCGGCGACGCTGGCGATTTTCTGGGCTGCGCGCGATCTGGTCATGAGCCGCGCCAGTTCCGTGTTGATCTCTTTCAGTCCCGACACATCGGTGAGGAGGTTCGCCAGCGCCGTTTCCTCAGGCTCATCCATGTCTAGCAGTTGCGCCAGCGTTTCCCGTTCGGCAACCCCCCTGCCGACCGCATAATCCAGGAACTGCTGGTCGAGCGTTCCATCCCGGTGCGCGCCCATCGGGGTCAGCGCGCGCAGGCCCCAGGCCGCGCTGCCGGGTATCACCGGGATGTCGTCGGTCGAAAACTCCTTGCGAAGGATGGCGCGCACCCGTTCCAGCACGGTCTGATAGTTCCCGGCGGCGTTCTCCAGCATGTCGAGCCGGTTCAAAAAGATGAGCGCGCGCCCGGCATCGACGCCCTGCAGGAGCCGCAACAGGTTCAGGTCAGTGTTGGACAGCGGCTGCTGCGCCGTCACCACGACGATGTAGACGTCGGCGGTTTCCAGGTTCTGCAGCGTGATCTCGTCGCGCACGAGGAATGGGTCGTTCGTGCCGGGCGTGTCGATCACGACTGTTGGGAAGCCGAACGGATTGTCTTTGAAATAGAGATCGGCGCTCTTCGTGATGTCAGCGAAATGGGCGTTACTCTCGTCGATCGCGCCCTCGGCCATCGGCCGGTCCTCGCCGGCGGTGACATAGCGCTCCAGCACGCCTGGGGTGACTGAGGAAAACAGGTGGTGCTTGCCGAGCATCTGCGGGAAATTCTCGCCGAGGCGGCTCTTTGCACGCTGCTCGAACTGGGAGAGCTGCTCGTGGATCTCGTCGCTGTCGAGGTTTGGCGCGAGGCTGGTCGCCATTTCGCGCACCCGCCCGCCGCCGATCATGTGGCGCCATTCTTCCTCGGTGAAAAACTCGAAATAGGCGCCTTCCTGCGCGCCTGGCTCGCCGAAATGAATTTTTGTGACGACCGCCGTCCATGGGTTGACGTCGGTGGGCAGCATGGTGGGCCGCCCAGCGAGGGCGTTGATGAAGGTGCTTTTGCCGGCTTTCACCTGGCCGATCACCGCGACGCGGCAGACCTGTTCGTTGAGTTCGGCGATCAGCGACTGGGCCATTGCCGCAAGCGGCCCCTCCAGATCGGCGCTCAGCGCACTGACGCAGTCTTGCAACTCGTCGACCATCTGCTGCAGGTTCGCGCCGGGGCCGGTTTCGGAAACATTCGCGGCAGGATTGCTGGTCTGCTCTGTCGATCTGGTGTCTGGTTTCATGGCTTGCTTCGCCGGATGGCTGGCGGCGCCGAGCGGATTTCGGCGCGTCATTGCGCAGCGGTGTTATAACGCGACGGCGCGAAAATGAACGGGCTTCGTTTCGTGTCGCCACGAAAAGTGCCTTGTCGGTTAAGTTTGCGCAAGAGCGCCCTGCGGCGCGTTGCGTGCCAGGCAGCCGGATGCAGCTCGATCTTGTATTGCCATGCAGCATTTGAGCCGCGTGGCGCTCAGGCATCACATGGGGCCAGACATGGGGCCAGACATGGGGCCAGAACCCTGCGTCTGTCCGGTTCGGTCGTCGTTCCATGCGCTCAGCGTGGCGGCCCATTGCAGCGGTTGGCAGCGCAGCATGGCGAGGTGATGCGGATCGGATGCAACGCACCAGATCCACGCGTGCGGCGGGCGCGTGGCATAGGCAAGCTGCGGGTGCTCGGTCGTGCGGCCCCAAGCGCCGAGCTGACGCGCGGTCCGGGTGATTTGGGCGTAGGTTGCCAGATCTGCCGCATCGGGCGGGGTCTCCAGCACCCACCCGTCGCGAGAGAGAAGCCAGGCTTCATCCATTTTCGGGCGCACCGTGTCGAAGAACGGGCGCACCGCGCCGCTCCCGCGGGCAACTGCGTGATCCCGCGCCGCCTCATAAAGCTCCATCACAGCGAACGAAGCCGCGGCCCAGACCTCCTCCATCGCAGCGGCCTCGACCCGGTATCGCGGCGCGCTTTCGGCGCAAATCCTAAGCAGCGCCCGGGCGGCGCAGGCGCACAGGGCCCGCCGGTGTTGGCGCAGCGTCTCATCATGGCGGGTCACCGCGTGGGCGCGCCAGCGCAACAGCCTTTCCGCCGCCGGGGCGGCCGCCGCGAGCGCGTCGTCCGTTGCATAATGGTTGCCGGCCTGCACGCCGAGTTGCAGGCGCCCGCTGGCCAGATCGAGGGTCACATTGGGTTGCGGTCCGATCAACGCGGCACGCCGCGGCAGGATCGTCCGTTGCACCAGCATGAGCAAGGCGAGCAGCCGTTCCGGCGGGCCCGCATCTGGCGGAACCGGCGTTGCCGTTTTGGCCCACCCGGCGGCATCCAATTCCATCAGCAGCATCCTCCGTCTCGCCTGTCAGGGCCGGCGCAGCGCGTCCTCGAAGCGGGCCTTGACAGCACGGGTGCGCGCAATCGTCAGGCCGACATCTGCGTCGCGCCCCGTCAGGAAAACGAGCGCATAATGCGGGCGCGCCGCCGGGCGAAAAAACACATACGAATGGTCTGGATCCAGCAACACGACTTCGTCCCCGCCCTCCGCGCCGTCTCCCACGCGACGCCAGAGGTGGTTCAGCCCAGACTTGGCGCCGCCGGCGAACAGACGGGCTGCCGCCGCAGCTAGTTCGGCCGGGCCGGTTGGGCTGTCTGGGCCAATTTCGCTGGCGATGATGTTGCCCGAACGCAGGTCGGCGCATACGCCAGCCAGGGCGTCGGGGATTTGCTGGCAAGCCTCGGCGAGCGCCTCTGCTACAGCGGGATTTGTCATCGTACACGTCCTGTCTACCGCTCGCGACCGCAATGCTCCGCGCGAAGCTGCGCTGGGCAAGCCTTGCAAGCTGCGCGCAGCGCGATATATCC
>CAZYUT010000012.1:0-1479 GCA_964650735.1 uncultured Hyphomicrobiaceae bacterium | reverse complement strand
GCGAAAATCGCCATGACGCTATGATTTTGGGCTTGACGCTCCGGAATCTGGGGACTAGCTTGCAAGCGATTTGATGGCCAGGCGGTAGCCGACGAGTGCTCGTGCGCGCTCGTTAAACTTTTCGGCTAAACGCTGGCTCAAACAAGCTGAGTAGAATTCGGTCATGATCGCACGCTCGGGACGGGCGGCGATCCTCTGCATTTTAGCGCTCAGCATGCCGCGGCGTTGCTGCAGGTATGGTTTGCGCTGCCGCGGATTCTGCTCCGGAACAATGGACGATTGGTGGAATGCCCACGGTTCAACAGCTCATTCGCAAGCCGCGCCAGGCGCCGGTGAAGCGCAACAAAGTTCCTGCGCTGGAGGCGTGCCCGCAAAAGCGCGGTGTGTGCACGCGCGTGTACACCACGACGCCGAAGAAGCCGAACTCCGCGCTGCGCAAGGTTGCGCGTGTGCGGCTCACCAATGGCTACGAAGTGACGAGCTATATCCCGGGCGAGGGGCACAACCTGCAGGAGCATTCGGTGGTGATGATCCGCGGCGGCCGTGTGAAGGACTTGCCCGGCGTTCGCTACCACACGATCCGCGGTACGCTGGACACCCAGGGCGTGTCGAAGCGCAGACAGCGCCGCTCGAAATATGGCGCGAAACGGCCGAAGTAACGGAAGTTTGAAGGATTTAACGATCTGGTCGTCAGCGGAAGGCTCGCAATGGCGCCCTACGGACGCCGCAGGAGCCGGGACGTTGGGTAGCGCCGGTACGAAGGCCGGTCAGCTGCACGAGGCGAGAAAACGGAAGACTTGGAGCAGACTATAGATGTCGCGCCGTCACAGAGCTGAAAAGCGCAAGATTACGCCGGACGCCCGCTATGGGGATGTCGTCCTTGCGAAGCTGATGAACATTTTGATGTATGACGGCAAGAAGTCGGTGGCTGAGCGCATCGTCTACGGCGCGCTGAACCGCATGGAAGACAAGACCAAGCGCGACCCCGTACAGATGTTTCACGAGGCGCTTGATAATGTAAAGCCGGCGATCGAAGTGCGTTCGCGCCGTGTCGGCGGGGCGACCTATCAAGTTCCGGTGGAGGTGCGCCCGGAGCGCCGGCAGGCGCTGGCGATCCGCTGGCTGATCACGGCGGCGCGCGGGCGCAACGAGAACACGATGGAGGAGCGCCTTTCGGGCGAGCTGCTGGACGCTGCGAACAACCGCGGCGCGGCAGTCAAGAAGCGCGAGGACACGCACCGCATGGCCGAAGCTAACCGGGCGTTCTCGCATTACCGCTGGTAGCAGATGCTGGATATATGGGGCCGCTGAGAGATGGCACGCGAAACACCGATCGAAAATTACCGCAATATCGGCATCATGGCCCATATTGATGCGGGTAAGACAACCACAACCGAGCGCATTCTCTATTACACCGGCAAGAGCCACAAGATCGGCGAGGTGCATGACGGCGCCGCGACGATGGACTGGATGGAGCAG
>CAZYUT010000011.1:4114-32283 GCA_964650735.1 uncultured Hyphomicrobiaceae bacterium | reverse complement strand
CTAGCGAAGGGCGCATATTGGCAATGGCCGGCACGACCGTGAAATATCGCCGCGTTCTGATGAAGCTGTCGGGCGAGGCGTTGCTCGGCAGCCAGTCCTATGGGGTTGACCGCGCCGTGATAGATCGGATCGCCGGCGAAATCCGTTCGGCGGTTTCGCAGGGCGTGGAGATGGCGCTGGTCATCGGCGGGGGCAACATCTTTCGCGGCGTGGCCGGTGCGGCGGACGGCATGGACCGGGCCAGGGCCGACGACATCGGAATGCTCGCGACGGTGATGAACGGCCTGATGCTGGAAAACGGGCTGAGCCGCGCCGGCGTCGACGCGGTAACCTTCAGCGCGATCCCGATGCCCGCGATCTGCCGTCCGTTCCGGCGCGATGAGGCGCGCGCTGCGCTGGATGCGGGGCGGATCGCGATCTTTGCCGGCGGCACGGGCAACCCTTTTTTCACCACGGACACGACGGCCGCCCTGAGGGCCGCGGAAATGCAGTGCGACGTGATCCTGAAAGGCACTTCGGTTGATGGCGTCTATTCGGCCGACCCGGCAGTTGATCCGGCGGCGGAACGCTACGACCATCTGACCTACGACGAGGTGCTGAACCGCGATCTGCGGGTGATGGACGGGGCGGCGATCGCGCTGGCGCGCGATAACGCGATCCCGATCGTGGTTTTCTCGATGCGCGAGCCCGGCAGCCTCGTCAATGTCTTGACCGGTCAAATACGCTGCACGACCGTGACGCGCTAGAGCCTGTTCAACGAAATCCGAACCGCTGAACAGGCTTTAGGTTCTTGTTTTGTCGCACTTCGGCCGCAAAACCGGTTCCATCCCGGATCAAGTCCGGGACATGCTTTTGCTGAAAGTGCGCTAGTGAAGCGAATTCGACATTTGAGCGCCGCTTGCGGCCAGGCTCTCGATCAAATGTCAAATTCACAAGCTCCGCTAGCCGGCTCTCAGACAACCGCGCAAAGACCCTTGCGCGGGCGGCCAAGCCGCGCCATACCGCGTTTATGCCGATAAGGAGAACGGGATGTCGGAAGAGGCAGAAGAATTTGATACGAAGACGCTGGAAAAGCGCATGCAGGGCGCGCTCAACGTCTTGAAGCAGGAATTCGGGGGTATGCGCACCGGCCGCGCGAGCGCAACCTTGCTCGACCCGATCGTGGTCAACGCCTATGGCGCCCGCATGCCGATCAACCAGGTCGCCACGGTGAGCGTGCCGGAGCCGCGCATGCTCAGCGTTCAGGTTTGGGACAAGGCGAATGTCAGCGCAGTTGAGAAGGCAATCCGTGAATCGGACTTGGGCCTCAACCCCGTCGTCGACGGAACCACGCTTCGCCTGCCGATCCCGGAGATGAACGAGGAGCGCCGCCGCGAGCTGGCCAAGGTGTGCGCCAAATATGCCGAGCAGGCCCGTATAGCGGTGCGCAACGTGCGCCGCGACGGAATGGAGCAGCTCAAGAAACAGGAGAAGGAAGGCGTTATCGGCAAGGACGAGCATCATGCGCTCGCTGACGATGTCCAGGCGCTGACCGACAAGTACATCGGCGAGATCGACGCCGCGCTCGCCGATAAGGAAAAGGAAATTATGCAGGTATAGGTTGCCGGACGTCAGATGTTGCAACCGGGAAATAGCTGCGGCGAGAGACCATGCATCACCAGAACGACGTCCAGGCGGACAATCGGCTTGTAGTCCCGCGCCATCTCGCGATCATCATGGACGGCAATGGCCGCTGGGCCCAGGCGCGCGGGCTGCCACGGGTCGAGGGGCACCGCATGGGCGTCGAGCGCGTGAAGGAGTGTGTGCGCACCGCGGCTGAGATCGGCGTCGAGTATCTGACCCTGTTCAGCTTCTCCTCCGAGAACTGGCGCCGGCCCAAGGATGAAGTCGACGCGCTGATGAACCTGATCAAGCGTTTTATCCGCCAGGAACTGGCCGAACTGCATGAAAACAATGTCCGCGTGCGGGTTATCGGGACAACGGACCGTATCGACCCGGAAATCACTGCCATGATCGCCGACTCGCACGCGCTCACCGCGCAAAACACCGGCCTGCAACTGACTGTCGCGTTCAACTACGGGGCGCGCGATGAGATTGCGCGGGCGGCGCGGAAGCTCGCTGAGGATGTGGCGCGCGGCGTGATGCGGCCCGAAGATGTGGATATGCGCGCAATCGAGCAGCGGCTTGACACGCACGGCCTGCCGGACCCCGATCTGCTGGTGCGCACCAGCGGAGAGGTGCGGCTGAGCAACTTTCTTCTCTGGCAACTGGCGTATGCGGAGTTGATGTTCGTCGAGGACTATTGGCCGGATTTTGACCGCGACGCGCTGATCCGCACGATTAGCGCCTACCAGAACCGGGAGCGCCGCTTCGGCGGCGTGCTGGCGCGCCGCACTGCCTGAGCCTGCGCGAGCAAACAGGTTCGATACATCCATTTCCGGGTTTACCGCTGCCTCTGCCGCGTTTATGTACGCGGTACTGTGCGCGGCGGCTAATGGCGGCTTTCCGGGCGGCGCACATGCAGCCGGGCAGACCGGGCAGCGCATTGCGCGCCGGCTTTTCCGGATCGGGCTGCCATAGGACGCGAGCATCGGTCGCGGATCATCGTCCGCATGACTGGTGTTTTTCGCTGATGGCGTTTTTCTGCCCCGGGAGGTTGGGCTCCACCGTTCATGCGCCATTCGCCTAGAAGCTCCACCCCACTTAATCCGGGCGACGACAAGCCGCTGTCTCCCGGCAACAAGCTGAGCCTGCGCATCATTTCCGGCACTGTGCTGGCCGCCATAGCGCTGGCCCTGACCTATGCGGGCCCGCTGCCCTTCGCCCTCATGGTAACGGCTGTTGTTGCCGTCATGGCGTGGGAGTGGGGGCGGCTGGTTTGTTCCAGCGGCATCGACGCGGCATGGGCGATCCAGGTCGTCGCGACGGCGGCGGGCACTCTGCTGGCGGTCTGGGATTGCCCTGCCTGCGGGCTGCTGGCAATCATCGCCGGCACACTCGCGGTGTTCGTGCTGCGCCGGGTCGATATGGGCACTGCGCAATCGTGGTGGGCGGCCACCGGCGTTTACTATGTCGGGCTGCCGAGCATCGCGCTGGTCTGGATCCGGAGCGACCCCCAATTCGGCTGGGTGGCCGTGCTGTTCATCTTCATGACCGTCTGGACGACCGATACGGCAGCCTATATCTTCGGCAAAACCATTGGCGGACCGCTGCTTGCGCCAGACATTTCGCCGAAGAAGACCTGGGCAGGTTTTGCGGGCGGGCTGATTTGCGCCACCGCGATTGGGTCGGCCGTGCTGATTGGCATGGCCGGTACACAGGCGTGGTGGCCCGTGATAGTCCTGAGCGCGGCGGTGTCATTGGTGGCCCAGGCCGGCGACCTGGGCGAGTCTTCGCTGAAGCGGCTGTTCGGCCGCAAGGATTCGAGCGGAATCATCCCTGGGCATGGCGGCGTGCTGGACCGTGTCGACGGATTGGTTTTTGCCGCGCTCGCCTGCGCGGGGGTGGCTTTGGCGCGAGCGCCGGGCTCGCCGGGCTATGCGTTGTTGGTGTGGTCTTGAGGAATGGCAAGTGAGGCGGGCGTGAGAATAACGCGCAACGGCACTCCGGCGAGGCCGCACGCAGAACCGGGCCTGGCGGGTGGGGCAACCGGCTGCAAGCGGGTCAGCGTGCTGGGCGCCACAGGCTCGATCGGCGAGAGCACGCTCGATCTGATCGCGCACAATCCCGGCTGCGCCGAAGTCGTCGCGCTGACGGCCAACACCAATGCGGCACGGCTGGCGGAGCTTGCAATCGCGCATCGCGCCGAGCTGGCCGTCATCGGCGACCCCGCGCAGTACCAGACGCTGAAAGATGCGCTGGCTGGCACAGGCATCGCCGTTGCTGCCGGCGAAGATGCCGTGGCCGATGCAGCGCGCGCGCCGGCCGACTGGGTGATGGCGGCGATCGTCGGCGCGGCGGGCCTGCGACCGGCTTTCGCGGCGGCTGAGCAAGGCTTGGCCGTAGCGCTGGCGAATAAGGAATGCCTGGTCTCGGCTGGCGAGGCGTTCTTGCGCGCGATTGCAGCGGGCGGCAGCACGCTCCTGCCGGTCGACTCGGAGCACTCCGCGGCGCAGCAGGCCATGCAGGGCCATCCAGAGGGCGCGATCGAGCGTATTATGCTCACGGCGTCTGGCGGGCCGTTTCGCGAGTGGCCGCTGGATCGGCTGCGCAGCGCCCGGGTCGATCAGGCCTTGAAACACCCCAACTGGGAGATGGGCCGGAAAATCACCATCGACAGCGCGACCCTGATGAACAAGGGGCTCGAGCTTATTGAGGCCTACTATCTGTTTCCAGTGGAGAAGGAACAGCTCGGCGTGGTCGTCCACCCCCAGTCGATCGTGCACTGCCTTGTCGAGTATTGCGACGGCTCGGTACTCGCACAGATGGGTTCGCCGGACATGCGCACGCCCATTGCCTTTGCGCTGGCCTGGCCTGAGCGGATGGCGGCTCCGACTGAGCGGCTTGACCTGTGCAGGATCGGGCGGTTGACGTTCGAGCCGCCGGACGAGACGCGCTTCCCCGCGCTGCGTCTGGCCCGCGAGGCGCTTGATGCCGGCGGCAGCTCGCCGACAGTTCTGAACGCGGCGAACGAGATCGCCGTGGCAGCGTTCCTCGGCGGGCGCATCGGCTTCATGGGCATCCCCGAACTGATCGGCCGCACGCTGGAGCGAGCCGCCGTCGAAATCGGCGCGCAGGCGCCCGAAACCCTTGACGACGTCCTCGCCATAGACCAACAGGCCCGCGGCCTTGCGCAGAACCTGCTGCCCGAGGTCATGCGCGCCGAAGCCGGATGATCCAAGCGGCGCGCCCGCAAGCCATCATGGAGAATTAGCAGCCAATGGGCATCATCGACACTCTGATCGCGTTCGGGACCACGGTGCTGGCCTGGGTCGTCCCGTTTCTGATCGTGCTCGGCCTCGTCGTTTTCATACACGAACTGGGCCACTTCCTCGTCGCGCGCATGAACGGCGTCGCGGTGGAAGCCTTTTCCATCGGATTTGGACCCGAGATTGCCGGGTTTCATGACAAGCACGGCACCCGCTGGCGGGTCGCCTGGATCCCGCTTGGCGGCTACGTCAAGTTCCTGGGCGACGAAAACGCAGCGAGCATGCCGAGCCAGGAGGCGGCCGCGAACGTTTCGCCGGAGGATCGCGCGCGGATGTTCCAGTTCAAGCCGGTCGGCGTGCGCGCGCTCGTGGTCGCGGCTGGACCGTTCGCCAATTTCCTGCTCGCACTGGTGATCTTCGCGGGGTTGTTCATGGTCTACGGCAAAACCGTGATCGAGCCTCGCGTGAGCGAAGTCGTGGCCGAGAGCCCGGCGCAGCGCGCGGGGTTCCGGCCCGGCGACCTGATCGTGAGCATCAATGGCGACGAGGTCGAGAGCTTCCAGGATATGGTGCGCGTCGTCGGCCTGAGCGCGGACACAGCGCTCGAATTTGTCGTCGAGCGCGATGGCGAGCGGATCCGCCTGACGGTGACGCCGGAACTCGTCGAGACCGAAAGCCGCTTCGGCAGCGCCAAGATCGGGCGTATCGGCATTCGCGGCGCCGCCGGTCAGAGTGATGTGATCATCAGGACCTACGGGCCGTTGGAGGCAGTGGGCCAGAGCTTCCAGGAAACCTGGTTCTGGATGAAGCAGCCGATCATCTTCATTGGCGAGCTGATCGGCGGACGCGCCTCGGCGGATCAGCTTGGCGGACCGGTGCGAATCGCGCAAATGTCTGCCGAGGTTGCGTCGATCGGAATTCCGGAGTTGCTGCGCTGGACTGCTATCATTTCCATCAGCATAGGCCTCATCAATCTGTTTCCCATCCCCGTGCTGGATGGCGGGCATCTGGTGTTTTATGGCTTAGAAGCCATACGTGGCCGCCCACTGAACGAAAAGGCGCAGGAAATCGGCTTTCGTATTGGTATGGCGCTCGTTCTCATGTTAATGATTTTCGTGACGTGGAACGACGTTATGCAACTCATTGAATAACGCGGGAACGTTGCAACGAAAAGGCGAGAAAAGCCGTTGCATGCCGCTAGAAAGACAACCCGGCGTTTCGCGTTTTCTTCCCGCGTCCGGCTGCCGTGGCTCCCACGCCACGCGATGGACGCAGAATTCTGACCACCGGCGCCGTGCCACTATGCAGTCATAAAAAGACGCCTTAGTGTAGCGCGGAATTCGACAAGGGCTGACGGGCCCGTGCGCGTTGACGGCCGCGAACGGGCAAGGGGGCAAAAAAGATTTCGAGGGGCACGAAAGTCGATGGTGAAATTGATAGCTAGGTGCGCGGCTTTGGCGGCCGCCGTGGTATTCGGCTTCGCGGCAATGACGGCGGTTGATGTCACGGCGGGTCAGGCGTCTGCATCGGCTCAGACGATTTCGGACATCCGCGTGAGCGGCAACAAGCGTGTCGAACCGGAGACGGTGAAGTCGTATCTGACTTTCTCCGTCGGCGATCGCTACAGCGCCAAAGCCGCCGATGACAGCTTCAAGGCGCTGTTCGCCACTGGCCTCTTCGCGGACGTGAATATTGGTTACACCGATCGCATCGTCATCGTTGAGGTGATTGAGAACCCGGTCGTCAATCAGGTCGCCTTCGAGGGCAATGACGAGCTGGATGACAGCGTGCTGTCTCAGGAAGTGCAGCTGCGCCCGCGTTCGGTTTACACCCGGGCAGCCGCGCAGGGCGATGTGCAGCGCATCCTCAACATCTACCGTGCGTCCGGCTACTATAATGCGCAAGTCGAGGCCAAGGTCATCAAGCTGCCCTACAACCGAGTAGACCTGGTTTTCGAGATCAACGAGGGCGAGAGCACCAAAGTTCAAAGCATTACCTTCATCGGCAACCAGGCGTTCTCCGATCGCCAGCTTCGCGAAGTCATCACCACCAGCGAATCGGGCTGGCTGAGCTTCCTGAAGCCGACGGATGTATACGACAAGGACCGGCTCAATCTGGACCGGGCGCTGTTGCGCAAGTTTTACATTGAGAATGGCTATGCTGATATACGCATCATTTCGGCGGTAGCCGATCTCGCCCCGGACGGCGAGGGCTTCTTCATCACCTTCACGCTCGAAGAAGGTCCGCAATATGTCTTCGGCGAAGTCACGCTGCAGTCCGAGATGCCCGGCCTTGATCCTGCAATGTTGCAGGACGAGGTGCTCGTCGAGCCGGGCGATACATTCAACGGTTTGAAAGTCGATCGGACTGCGGAGCGGCTCACTCTTGAAGCCTCTAAGCTTGGCTTCCCGTTCACCCAGGTGCGCCAGCAGGTCAACCGTGACCCCATTTCTTTGACCATCGACGTCGACTTCGTAATCGAGCGCGGTCCGCGGATTTATGTCGAGCGCATCAACATCTACGGCAACGTTCGCACACGGGAATATGTGCTGCGCCAGGAGATGATGCTGGCCGAGGGCGATCCATACAACCGCGCACTCGTCGAGCAGTCCAGGCGGCGCATCCAGGGCAAGGGCTTCATCAAAACCGTCGAAATTACGAAGGAGCAAGGCTCTGCCCGGGATCGCGTGATCCTGAATGTGAATGTCGTCGAGCAGGCCTCAGGTGAGTTTGGCATCGCTGGCGGCTACTCCTCTCTGGAAGGCGTGATTGGCGAGATAAGCTACACCGAGCGCAACTTCATGGGCCGCGGCCAGTTCGTTCGGCTGAAGTTGTCCGGCAGCTTTGAGCGTGCCCAGATCGACCTGAGCTTTACTGAACCGCGCTTCCTCGGACGAGACATGTCCGCCGGCTTCGATGTGTTCCATAAGGAGCTCGACTACAGCGACGAGTCTGGATACAAGAGCCGCAAGACTGGCGGTGCCCTTCGTCTCGGCTTCCTCGTGGCTGAAAATACTGTGTTGACGACGAACTACTCGTTCACGCAGGAGGAGGTTTACGATGTCGAGGACGATGCGTCTGATGCGGTGAAAGAACTCGAGGGTACGTCGCTGATCTCCGCCGTCGGCTACAGTCTCGTTTACGATACGAGGAACCTGCCACGGAACCCTTCAAGCGGTATCTATCTGGCGCTCAACCAGGAATTTGCCGGCGTTGGCGGCGACGTAAATTATCTGCGCACGACGGCCGAAGCGCGTGGCTACTACCCGGTGACAGATGGCATCACTTTGGTCGGCCGGCTGATTGGCGGTCACATCGAAGGCGTGGCTGGCGATGACGTGCGCCTGACCGACGCATTCTACAAGGGCAATAACCTGATCCGCGGCTTCGAGAGCACCGGTCTTGGCCCGCGCGACGAGAACGGCGATGCCCTGGGCGCCAAGACGTTCTACGCGGCCAACGTGGAGTTGCGCTTCCCGTTCCCGTTCATACCTGACGAGCTCGGGCTGTCGGGCGCTGTTTTCGCCGATGCGGGTTCGGCGTTCGGCACGGATGCCACCGACGACGAGTGCGGCGTGGGGGGTTGTGAGGACAGCGAGGCGATCCGCTCCTCGGTTGGCGCCAGCTTGCTCTGGAACTCTCCTGTCGGGCCGCTGCGGGCGGACTTCTCTTACGTGATCACAAGCGAAGACTTCGACGAGGATGAGGTCTTCGGGTTCGGGACCACGACGCAGTTTTAGGACGGTCGGGATGCACGGCGATGGGAGGCTTGCGGTTTCCCATCGCGTATGATGATCTGGCAGCATGACACAAAGAGGCTTTTTCCGACGTCACGGTCCGTTCTCACTCGCGGAGATCGCAGAACGGGTTGGCGCGGAGTTGGCCCCCACGGCGGACCTTAGTCGTCCTATCCACGACATTGCGCCGCTCTCCGAGGCGGGGCCTCAGGACGTATCATTCCTCGACAATCGCCGATATGCCCCAGAACTGCAGGCGACAGCAGCCGGTGCGTGCTTTCTCAGGCATGAGTTTGCCGAAAAGCTGCCGAAAGGCACGGATGGCCTGTTCACATCCCAGCCCTACCATGCACTGGCGCGCGCACTTCTGTTGTTCTATCCCGATGCTGGTCAGCCACTGGTTTACCAAGGCCAGGAAGGGCCGATCCACGCCGATGCTCAAATTGAAGAAGGCGCGTCAATCGAACCGGGCGTGGTGATCGGACCATACGCCAAAATCGGTTCCGGAACGGTCATCGCCGCTGGCGCGGTGATTGGCTACGGCGTGCGCATCGGCAGGAACGGTTACGTTGGTCCCAACGCGAGCATCACCCATTCCCTGATCGGCGACCGGGTGGTGATCCATGCGAATGCCGGCATCGGGCAAGACGGCTTCGGCTTTGCGATGGGGCCGGAAGGGCACCTGAAAGTTCCGCAGATTGGGCGCGTCATCATCCAGGATGACGTTGAGATCGGGGCAGGCAGCACCATCGACCGTGGCGCGTTAGCGGATACGATCATCGGCGAGGGGACGAAGATTGATAACCTTGTCCAGATCGGCCATAACGTTCGAATCGGTCGGCACTGCGTCATTGCGGGGCAGGTGGGCATCTCGGGGAGCACCGTCCTGGAGGACTTTGTCGCAATCGGCGGTCAGGCCGGTTGCATCGGGCACATCCGGATCGGCTCCGGCGCACAGATCGCTGCGGGGAGCGGTGTTTCGCGCTCGGTTCCTCCGGGCGAGCGCTGGGGTGGCATCCCTGCGAAGCCGACCGCGCAGTGGTCGCGAGAGGTTGCGATCATCAAGTCGCTCGGCGAGATGCTCACGGGCAAGTCGCTAGGGCGGCTGAAACAGTTCTTGGATTGAGCAGTTTTTGGATTGAGCAGTTTTTGGATTGAGCAGTTCTTGGATTGAGACGGAGGCCAATGGCGGCTCAAAGCGGTGACGGAATGAACGAGGCATCGGAGACGCGTCAGCTTGGCACGGCAGATATTTCCAGACTGCTGAAGCTGCTGCCGCACCGCTACCCGTTTCTGCTGGTCGACCGGATCATCGATATGGACGGCGACAACTCCGCGGTCGGCATCAAGAACGTCACGATCAATGAGCCTTTCTTCCAGGGGCATTTTCCCGGCTTCCCCGTGATGCCGGGGGTGCTGCTTATCGAAGGCATGGCGCAGACGGCCGGCGCGTTGTGCGTCGCGAGTCTTGGCGATGATTACGAGCCGCAACTCGTCTACTTTATGTCGATCGACCGGGCAAAGTTTCGCAGGCCAGTGACGCCCGGCGATACCGTACACTATCACGTTCAGAAAATGCGTAACCGTGGGCGGGTCTGGCGCTTCCGCGCCGAGGCCAAGGTTGACGGCCAAAGCGTGGCAGAGGGTGAGATCAGCGCGATGATTGTCGAGCCGGAGCGCGCGCCGAGCTAGCGCACTTTGAAGCAAAGGCCTGTCCCGGACTTGATCCGGGATGGGCACCGGTTTTGCGTCCGGAGCCAAAGGCGGGCGCGACGCGACCAAAGTGTGATAAAACAAGAGCTTAGAGCCTGGTCAGCGCTTCGGATTTCGTGTAACAGGCTCTAGGGACAGCCGGCTTCCGGCCAGCGAGACGGACCATGGGACCGGCCCTGCGCCGCCCGCCGTGTTACGGGGCACAGAAAACCAAAAAGGGAGCCCGGCTCCATTATGACCACGTCTTCCGCGACAGCCGCCTCATCCAGCGGCGCACCTCTGATCCATGCCTCCGCGATTGTCGAGCCTGGTGCAATTCTGGCGGAGGGCGTGCGCATCGGGCCGTTCTGCATCATCGGCCCGAACGTTACGCTGGGCCGCGATGTTGAGCTTCATGCGCATGTGGTTGTGCAAGGCAACACGACGATCGGCGAGGGCACCAAGGTCTATCCGTTTGCCGCAATCGGCACCCCGCCGCAGGATCTGAAATACCGGGGCGAAGACACGCGCCTCGAGATCGGTTGCCACAATGTCATCCGCGAGCATGTCACCATGAACCCGGGCACGGTTACCGGGGACATGCTGACGCGCGTCGGCGACCGCAACCTCTTCATGGTGGCGGCGCATGTCGCCCATGATTGCATGATCGGCGACCAGGTCATCTTTGCTAACAATGCGACGCTGGCCGGGCACTGCGTGGTGGAAGACGGCGCGATCCTCGGGGGCCTGTGCGCGGTGCACCAGTTCGTGCGGATCGGCGCTTATGCCTTCATCGGCGGCATGTCTGGCGTGGAAAACGACGTAATCCCTTACGGCATGGCGCTGGGCAACCGCGCCCGGCTGGCTGGCCTGAACCTTGTCGGGCTCAAGCGCCGGGGCTTTTCGCGCGATCAGATCCACCGGCTGCGCGAGGCTTACCGGATGATGTTCGCCGGGGAGGGCACACTGGCAGGGCGCCTCGACGCAGTAGAGGCGGCGTTCGGCGACGATCCGCATGTGCAGCGCATCTTGAGCTTCGTGCGTACCGATTCGGGCCGGGCGCTCTGCCTGCCGCGGCGAAGCGCGGCCGACCCCGCGGTATGAGGCGACAATGTGATGCGCGGCGCGAACGAAGATGCCGGACCGCTCGGAATTATCGCAGGCGCTGGCAGCTTGCCGCTCCACGTTGCCGGGCGCGCGCGTGAGCGGGGCCGTGAGCCCTTCATTCTCGGTTTTCGTGGTCTTGCCGAACCGGCCATCGCTGAGCATCCGCATGCCTGGATGCGCTGGGGGCAGATCGGCCGCATGCTGCGGCTCTTGCGCGAGAATGGGTGCCGGGAAATCGTGATCGTCGGCAGCGTGCGCCGGCCCAATCTCACGTCTATCAGCGTAGACTCCGGGCTCATCCGCTACGCGCCTCAGATTTACCGCCTGACGCGCGGGGGCGATGATGCTGTGCTCAGCCGCGTGGTGCGCTTCTTCGAGCAACAGGGTTTCACCGTGCGCGGCGCGCACGAAATCGCATCCGATCTGACCGCGCCTTCCGGCACCATGAGCCGCGCGCGACCTCGTGATGCGGACTTCGACGATATCGTCAAGGCGCTCGCCGTCCTCCACGCGCTGGGCCCGCACGATGTGGGTCAGGCGATCGTTGTATCCCGCGGATATGTGATCGCGGTTGAGGCCGCAGAAGGCACCGACGAGATGCTGCGACGTTGCGCCGGCCTGCGCCAATGGGGCATGTCGCATCGTCAGGGCGTGCTCGTCAAGGCGCCGAAGCCGGGGCAGGAGCTTCGCGTGGACATGCCCGTCATCGGCCCACGCACCGCAGAACTCGCAGCGCAAGCAGGCTTGGCAGGGATCGCGGTGGCCAAGGGTCAGGTGCTGCTGGCCGAACCGCAGACGCTTGTCGAAACGGCGGACAGGCTGGGGCTGTTCGTGATAGGCCTCGACCCGGACGCGGATATCTGCGCACCAGAGCCTGCAGCGCGCGGCGCAGAGCAGACGGCTGACTAGCACTGGCGCGCTTCAACTTTTTGTTCGCTGCATTCGTGTGACGCCAGACCGGTACCCACGCTTGCTGACAATGCTCTAATTTACAAGGACCAAGGCGGTGAAGCCGCGCTCACGACACATTTTCATCATCGCGGGCGAACATTCCGGCGACGCGCTCGGCGGCAAGCTCATGGCAGCGCTCAACGCGCGCAGCGAGGCGCCGCTGGTCTATTCCGGCGTCGGCGGCGAGGATATGGCGGAGCACGGTTTGAAAAGTCTGTTCCCGCTGTCCGACGTGGCGGTGATGGGGCCGCTTGCCATCCTCAAGCAACTGCCGAAGCTGGTGCGCCGCGTATACCAGACCGTCGATGCGGCGGTGGCCGCCGTCCCGGACCTTGTCGTCATCATCGACAGCCCAGAGTTCACCCACCCCATCGCCAAGCGTATCCGCCGCAAATGCCCGGATATTCCGATCATCAATTATGTTTCGCCGACCGTCTGGGCCTGGCGGCCTGGCCGGGCGCGCAAGATGCGGGGCTACGCGGATCATATCCTGGCGCTGTTCCCGTTCGAACCAGAAGTCCATGCGCGGCTCGGCGGGCCGCCCTGCAGCTATGTCGGCCATCCGCTGGTCGAACGGGATGCCTGGATCCGCGCGCTTGATCCGGAGGCGCTGGCGCAGCGGCTTGGGATCGACCGCGCCAAACCCGTTCTTGTCGTTCTGCCTGGCAGCCGCGCGACGGAGGTGCGCCGGCTGATGACGCCGTTTGGAGAGACGCTCGGGCGCCTTCGCGCGCGCGGTCTGGACCTGCAGGTGATCATTCCAGCCGTGCCGAATCTCCGACCGCAGATCGAGGCGGCGCTGGCGGACTGGCCGCTGCGCCCGCACATCACTGAAGGCGCGGAGGACAAGTTCAGGGCGTTCCGCCTCGCTGATGCCGCGCTGGCTGCGTCGGGGACGGTCACGCTGGAGCTTGGGCTGGCGGGGACGCCGATGGTCGTCGGCTACAAAGTGGATGCCGTGGCCGCGTCCTTGCGCTTTTTGTTGAATGTGCCCTCGATCGTGATGGCCAATCTCGTGTTGCAGGAAAACGCTTTCCCCGAGTTCATTCAGGAGCAGTGTCATCCTGACAAGCTCAGCGCCGCGCTCGCGCCCCTGTTTGCCGACACCGAGGAGCGCGCACGCCAACGCGAAGCGGTTGCGCGCGTTCGCTCGACCCTGCGCGCATCGGGCGACGAGCCGAGCGCGCGCGCCGCGGAAATCACCCTGCGCATTCTGAGCGGCGGCCGCGCCGAGGCCGCCCGCGCCGAACCCCTGGCGGATTGAGGCTCAGCGGTTCTGGATCGGCAGGTAATCCCGCCGCGCCGGGCCGATGTAAAGCTGACGGGGCCGGCCGATCTTCTGGTCCGGATCGGCGATCATCTCTTTCCACTGCGCGATCCAACCCACCGTGCGCGCAATCGCGAACAGCACCGTGAACATCGATGTCGGGAAGCCCAGCGCCTTCAGCGTGATGCCGGAATAAAAATCGATGTTCGGGTAGAGCTTGCGTTCAACGAAATACTCGTCCTCCAAGGCGATTTTCTCCAGCTCCTGAGCCACCTGCAACAGCGGATCGTCATGGACGCCGACCAGCTCCAGAACCTCGCGCGCTGTTTTTTGCATGACCTTCGCGCGCGGGTCGTAGTTCTTGTAGACGCGGTGGCCGAAGCCCATCAGGCGGAACGGATCGTCCTTGTCCTTGGCGCGCTCGATGTATTCGGGGATGCGATCGACAGTGCCGATCTCCTGCAACATGTTGAGCGCGGCCTCGTTGGCCCCGCCATGCGCAGGCCCCCAAAGGCAGGCGATACCCGAGGCAATGCAGGCGAACGGGTTTGCACCCGAGGAGCCGGCGAGGCGGACCGTGGACGTCGAGGCATTCTGTTCATGGTCGGCGTGAAGGATGAAGATGCGGTCCATCGCGCGGGCCAACACCGGATCGAGCCTGTATTCCTCGCACGGCACTGCGAAGCACATATAGAGGAAATTGTGCGCGTAGTTCAGCTCGTTGCGCGGATACACGAAGGGCTGCCCGATCGAATACTTGTAGGCCATCGCCGCGATGGTCGGCATCTTTGCGATCATTCGCAGCGCGGCAATGTCACGCTGGACCGGGTCGCTGATATCGGTGGAGTCGTGATAAAACGCCGCGAGCGCGCCGACCACACCAACCATTATCGCCATCGGGTGCGCATCCCGCCGGAAGCCGGTGAAAAACCGGCTCATCTGCTCGTGAATCATGGTGTGGTAGGTGACGCGGTTCTCGAAATCCTCATATTGCTCGCGCGTCGGCAGGTCGCCGTAAAGAAGCAGATGGCAGGTTTCAAGGAAGTCGCCCTGTTCGGCCAGTTCGTCGATCGGGTAGCCGCGATACAACAACTCGCCCTTATCGCCGTCGATATAGGTTATGCTCGACTTGCAACTCGCAGTCGAAGTGAACCCGGGATCGAACGTGAACAAGCCGGAGTCGCGGTAAAACTTCGTTATGTCTACGACATCCGGCCCCACCGTGCCCGACATCACCGGAAGCTCCAGTTCAGTGCCGTCGAAGGAGAACTTCGCGGTGCCCTTAGACTGCGCTCCGCCGCTCGCGCCGGGATGCTTCTGATCGGAATGGCTCATTTTCACGCTCCAGGGATGTGAGACCGTTTGCCCGCGGGGCCGGGAACCGGCACACGCAAAAGGGGCCGCGGCGCGGGCGCTTCATCCCACAGCGTGTCACGCGGCCGCCATTTATGGAACCATTTGCTAGCGCGTTTTTTGCAGTGCGGCAATAAGTGCGCCAGTCACGGGCGCTCACGTCCCGGTGTCCGCACGCGCGGGTTCATGGCTCAGGACGCCGCTTGATCGGCCAGCCGGGCCAGCGATTCTTCGCGGCCAAGCACCTCCAGCACGTCGAAGATGCCGGGCGATACCGTGGTCCCGGTGAGCGCAGCGCGCATCGGCTGGGCGATCTTGCCGAGCTTGACGCCGGTTTCCTCCGCATAGACACGCAACGTTTCTTCCAGCGACCCGGCTGACCAGTCCTCCATCGCGGCGAACCGCTCGCGGAGCGCGGCCAGATGCTGGCGCGTTTCCGGCGTGAGCTGCTTTTCGGCCTTGTCGTCCATCGTTAGCGGGCGCTCAGCGAACAGATACCGCGCGGTGTCCATCAACTCCACGAGCGTCTTGGCGCGGGGCTTCAGGCCCGGCATCGCCTTTTCGAGCTTGGCCCAGCCATTGTCGTCGATCCGCCCGGCCAAATCAGAAACGCCTTCGAGCTGGGGCAGCGTCTCACGGATGCGCCGCACGAGTTCGTCATCCGGCGTATGGCGGATGTAGTGCGCGTTGACGCTCTCCAGTTTCGTGAAGTCGAAGCGCGCGGGCGAGCGGCCGATCGCATCCAGGTCGAACAGCTCGATCATCTCCCCGGTCGAAAAGATTTCCTGGTCGCCATGCGCCCAACCGAGCCGCACGAGATAATTGCGCAAGCCCGCCGGCAAATAGCCCATCGCGCGATACGCCTCGACGCCCAGCGCGCCGTGGCGCTTCGACAGCTTGGCCCCGTCTGGCCCGTGAATGAGCGGCACATGCGCAAAGACCGGCGGCTCCCAGCCAAGCGCGCGGAAAATTTGCGCCTGACGCGCGGCGTTGGTCAGATGGTCGTCGCCACGGATCACATGGGTGATGCCCATGTCGTAGTCGTCGACGACGACGGAGAGCATGTAGGTCGGCGAGCGGTCGGCGCGCAGCAGCACGAGATCGTCCAATTCCTTGTTCGCCCAGCGGACCGTGCCCTGCACGCGGTCCTCGATGATCGTCTCGCCCTCCTGCGGGGCCTTGAAGCGGATCACCGGCGGCACGCCTTCCGGCGCTTCAGACGGGTCGCGGTCGCGCCAGCGGCCGTCATAGCGCGGCGGGCGGCCTTCCGCACGGGCCTTTTCGCGCATCTCCGCCAACTCGCCCTGTGTCGCGTAGCAGCGATAGGCCTTGCCCTCAGCCAGAAGCTGTTCGGCAACCTCCACGTGGCGCTCTGCGCGGGCGGATTGGGAGATCCACTCGCCCTCCCAGCCCAGCTCGAGCCAGCTTAGCCCGTCGATGATCGCGTCGATCGCCTCCTGGGTGGATCGGGCGCGGTCGGTGTCCTCGATGCGCAATAGCATCTTGCCGCCCTTGGCCTTGGCGTAGAGCCAGTTGAACAGTGCGGTGCGTGCGCCGCCAATATGCAGGAAGCCCGTGGGGGAGGGGGCAAAGCGCGTGACGACGGTATTGTTCATCGATCATCACCTTGATTAGATGCCGTAAAGCTGCGTGTCCCCTAGCACAGTGGGGCGCAAAGGTTAAGCGGTCGGGCAGGATGAACCAAACGGGCGAAGCGGGTGGACTGAGGCATGGCTGGTGGCAGCCATCCACCGATTTTGCGTTCAAGCGGCCCGGCATGATCGATCGGCTCATCGAGATCGAGCGCGGGCGGTTCGGGCTCTGGGTGCCGGTGCTGCTCGGCCTGGGCATCGGCGGCTATTTCGCGCTGCCGAGCGAGCCGCCGCTGGTGCTGGCCGCGGCCTCGGTCGTCATGGCGCTGGCCTGGCGGATCATGGCGCGCAACGCTGCGTTCTGGCTGCTCGTCAGCGGGGCGGCGTGTTGCGTAGCCCTCGGCTTCCTCGCCGCGAAGGTACGCACCGAAATCGTCGCCGCGCCGGCGCTTGCCGCGAAGATGGAACACGCCGCGATCACCGGCTGGGTGCAGAAGTGGGAGGATCGGACCGATGAAAGGAACCGGCTGACCATTCGCGTCCTGTCCATCGACGGATTGGCGCCCGAGAAAACGCCGCGCGTCGTGCGGATCACCACGCATGCGCAGAGCCCGCCGCCCGTGGGCGCGATGATCCGGGTGAACGCAGGCCTCTTGCCGCCGCCTGAGCCAACGCATCCCGGCGGCTTCGACTTCGCGCGGATGGCATATTTCATGGGCCTTGGCGCGGTCGGCTACGGCAAATCTAACATCACCCGGATCGAAGGGCCGGCTCCCCCGCTCACGTTGCAGTTTTGGGCGGCTGTCGATCGCGTCCGCGCCTGGATCAGGGCCGAGGTCGACGCTGTGCTCTCGGGGCCGGCGGCGGGCATCGCGACCGCGCTCATCAGCGGCGACCGCGGCGGCATCGCGGAAGCCGAAAAGGAGGCGATGCGCGGCTCGGGCCTGGCGCATGTCCTGGCGATCTCAGGGCTGCACATGGCAATCATGGCCGGATCACTCTATTTTGCGGTCCGGCTCGGGCTTGTGGCGGTGCCGGGGCTAGCGCTTCGTTTTCCCGTCAAGAAATGGGCGGCGATGGCCGCGCTCATCGGCGGCCTGGGTTATCTGCTCATCTCTGGCGCATCGGTGGCGACCCAGCGCGCCTTTCTGATGACGGCGGTGTTCCTGATCGCAGTGATGCTTGACCGGCCGGCGCTGACGCTGCGCAACGTGCTGATCGCGGCGCTGCTGATCCTCGCGCTCACGCCCGAGAGCCTTCTCGATATCAGCTTCCAGATGTCATTCGCCGCGGCGAGCGCGCTGATCGCAACGTATGAGCGGCTGCGCGGCGTCGATCCGCTGCGCGGTCTGGGCGTTGGGTTGAGCGGGCCGCTAGGCGTGGCCGCGCGCGCCGGCGTGGGGTTGCTGCGCTACGCCGGCGGGATCGGGATGACCACGATGATCGCCGGGATGGCCGTTGCGCCGATAGCCGCGTTTCACTTCCAGACTTATACCAGCTACAGCCTTCTCGGCAATGTCGCGGCGATGCCGGTGGTCGGACTCTGTGTGATGCCCGCCGCGCTGTTGTCGCTGCTGGCCTTGCCGTTCGGGATGGCCGAGGCGCCCCTCCTCATCATGGGCGCGGGAATCGAAGTCGTTCTTGCGGTGGCGCGAGCGGTGTCGGCGCTGCCGGGCGCGGTGCAGCCGATCGAGGCGTTTCCGGCCGCTGCGCTGAACCTGATCGCGCTGGGCGCTTTGTGGTTCGCGATCTGGCGCGGGCGCTGGCGTTATGGCGGACTGGCGGTCATGGCGCTGGGGGCAAGCCTGACGACGTGGGGCAGCAAGCCCGATGTGCTGATCGAGCGCGACGGCAGGGTGATCGCGGTTCGCGCAGACGACGGCAGGCTCGCCGCGATACCGGGCCGGGCGGGCAATTACAGCCTGGAAAAGTGGCTCGCAGCCGATGGCGACCCGCGTGAGCCGAAAGAGGCGCGTGATCCGGGCGTATTCTACTGCGATGAGCGCGGCTGCGTGGCACAGGTGCGCGGCGCGCGCCTGTCGGTGGCGCGGCACGCCGCTGCGCTGGCTCAGGACTGCAAACTCGCCGAAATCGTGGTCACGCATCTGGAGCTGCGCGGCCCGTGCCCCGCGCCGGATGTGGTCGTCACGCATGCGCAACTCCGGGCGCACGGCGCACACGCGATCTACATCACGGGAGAGGGAGAGCAGCGCCGGTTCCGCATGGTCACCGCCGCCGATTGGCGTGGCAAGCGCCCCTGGACCGGTGCGGAATAGCGCGGCGTCAGTATTGGCGGATCAAAGCTACCAACTTGCCCTGGATCTCGACGCGATCCGGCCCGAAAATGCGCGTCTCATAGGCCGGGTTGGCCGCTTCCAGCGCGACGGAGTTGCCCTTTTTGCGCAGGCGCTTGAGCGTCGCTTCCTCGCGGTCGATGAGCGCCACGACGATGTCGCCATTCTCGGCGCTTCGCGTCTGCTGGATCAGCACGATGTCGCCGTCAAGAATGCCCGCATCGATCATCGAATCGCCGCGCACCTCCAGGGCGAAGTGCTCGCCGCGCGCAAGCATCTCCGGGGAGACCTGAATGCTGTGGCTCTGGTTCTGGATCGCCGAAACTGGCACGCCGGCCGCGATCCGCCCCATTATGGGCACGCAAACCGGAGCGTCACCCTTATCCGGAAGCGAGCGCTGGCGCACCTGTCCCCCTTCTATCACGCCAAGACCGCGTGAGCGCGCCTTCTGCGCCGCGTAACCTTTTGCAGGGGCCGGCCCGGCTGCCGGTTCATTCGGCAACCGCAGGATCTCCAGCGCGCGGGCGCGGTGCGGCAGCCGGCGGATGAAGCCGCGCTCCTCCAGCGCGGAAATCAGGCGGTGAATGCCGGACTTTGAGCGCAGCGCCAGCGCCTCCTTCATCTCGTCGAAGGAAGGCGGCACGCCGCTCTCGTTGATGCGTGCATTTATGAATAAGAGGAGCTGCTTTTGTTTTTCAGTCAGCATCCGGCGAACCCCGCAAAAATAAACAAATCGGGAACATGTATACCTGTTCGCGTTGTGTTCTGCAAGAGCGCGCGCAGGGTTGTTCAGAAGTCGAGCGGAAGAATATCGATCTTGTCGCCCGGCCGGGCGGCGGGCGCGTGCGGTTCGCGCACGATAAGACAATCGGCGCTGGCAAGCGCGGCCATCAGCGAACTGTCCTGCGAGGGCAGGGCCGCGGCCTTCGCTGCGCCTGTATCCTTATCAATGCGCATGCGCGCGCGCATGAAGTGCTTGCGCGGGCCGTTGGCCTCCAGCGGGCACTCAAGTGTGGCCCGATGCGCGGGTTCCAGGCCCGGCTGCGCGCCGAGCAGAGCGTTGATCAGCGCGAAGGCGAAAACCCGCGTACAGATCATCGCCGATACGGGGTTGCCCGGCAGGCCGATGACGCGGGTGTCGCCGCGCGTGCCGAACATCAGGGGTTTGCCGGGGCGCATGGCGATGCGCCAGAAGTCGATCCGGAAACCGGCCGCCATAAGCGCATCGCGCACAAAATCATGCTCACCGACCGACGCGCCGCCAATGGTCAGCAACAGATCAGCGCCAGCGGCCTGAGCCACAAGCGCGTCAAGGCTCTCGCGGGTGTCCGCAGCGATGCCTAGTGCCTTGGGCTCTGCGCCGGCGGCCTCCAGCATGGCGCTCAGGCCGGTCGGCACCGAGGAGATGATCTGATCGGGACGCGGATCGCCGCCCGGGGGCACAAGCTCGTCGCCGGTCGCGAGGATCGCCACGCGCGGCTTGCGGCGGACGGGCAGGTCGGCGTGATTGCCCGAAGCGGCGAGCAGAAGGTCTCGCGCGTTGAGCCGCTTGCCGGCGGGCAGCAGCCGCTCGCCCTCTGTGAAATCCTGCCCGCGTGGGCGCACCGCCGCGCCTTTTTCAGCGCCTTCGTTGATCGTGACCGTTTCGCCGTCAAGCGTGGCGTTTTCCTGCATCACGACCGTGTCCGCGCCCTCCGGCACCGGGCCGCCGGTGAAAATGCGCACCGCCTCGCCGGGGCCAACCGTGCCGTCGAAGCCGTGGCCGGCGGCGGCCTCGCCGATCAGGCGTAAGCTGGCCGGCAAATCGGCGATGTCGGCGGCGCGCAGGGCGAAACCGTCCATCGAGGAGGCGTCGAACGGCGGCTGGGTCAGGCGCGCGCGGATGTCCTGGGCGAGCACGCGGCGTGCAGCGTCGCCGATGGCGACGGTCTCGGTGTCGAGCGGCTCGACGCCGTCCAGAATCCGGGCCAGCGCATCCTCGAACGGGAGCAGGCTCACGGTGCGTCACCTTCCTCCGCGCGATAGGTGCCCGAGCGCCCGCCCGTCTTTTCCAGAAGGCGAATACCAGAAAAGCTCATGCCCTTGTCCACCGCCTTGAGCATGTCATAGACGGTCAGGCAGGCGACCGAAACGGCCGTTAGCGCCTCCATCTCCACGCCGGTCTTGCCGTCGACCTTGACGAATGAGGTGACGTGCAACCCCGGCGGGGTGCGCGTCGGCGTGAAATCGACGCTGACCTTGGACAGCGCGAGCGCGTGGCACAGCGGGATCAGTTCCGGCGTGCGCTTGGCGGCCATGATGCCCGCGATCCGGGCGGTAGCGAGCACATCGCCCTTCCTCGCCTCGCCGCGCTCCAGCAGGTCGAGCGTTTCGGGCTGCATGGAAACGAAGCCTTCGGCGCGCGCGGTGCGTGTCGTCACGCCTTTGTCGGCGACATCGACCATGTTCGCTTCGCCGCGGGCGTTCAGATGGCTGAGTTTCGGCTCGCTCATGGTGGTCTGTCAGCTTGCTGCGGCCTGCGCCGGCGCGCCGGTCAAGAGTTCGCGTGTCGCCGCTGTCACGTCGCTCGCGCGCATCAGCGTTTCGCCCACGAGGAAGGCGCGGATGCCGGATTGCGACAGCCGGGCGAGGTCGTCATGGGTGGCGATGCCGCTTTCGCTGATGCCAATGCGGTCCGCGGGCAGGCGTTCTGCCAGCCGCTCGCTCACGCTCAGGCTCGTCTCGAAGGTCGTCAGGTCGCGGTTATTGATGCCGATCAGCCGGCCGGGCAGGGCGCTGGCGCGCTCAAGCTCGGCCTCGTCATGGACTTCGTTAAGCACATCCATTCCGTGCGCCTGCGCGGCGTCAGCCAATTCGCGGGCGAGCGCATCGTCGATCGCCGTGAGGATCAGCAGGATGCAGTCCGCGCCCCAGCTTCGCGCCTCGGCGACCTGATAGGGGTCGATCATGAAATCCTTGCGCAGCACCGGCAGGGCGCAGGCTTCGCGCGCGGCCATCAAATGCGCGGGCGCGCCCCGAAACCACGGGCCGTCGGTCAGTACCGACAGGCAAGCCGCGCCGCCGGCCTCATAGGCGCGCGCGAGCGCGGGCGGGTCGAAGTCCGCGCGGATCAGGCCCTTGGAGGGGCTGGCCTTTTTGATCTCGGCGATCAGGCCGAAGCCGGGCGTGCGCTCAAGCGCCTCCGCGAACGGGCGCACGGGCGCAGCGTCGGCAGCGGCGCGTTCCAACTCGCCAAGAGGCGTGCGAGCCCTCGCGGCGGCAACCTCTTCGCGCTTCGTTTCGATGATCCGCGCGAGCATGTCAGACATTTTCGGGCGCTCCGCAGATGGCGGCGAGCTTTTCCAGCGCCCTGCTCGCCGCGCCGCTTTCAATCGCGTTTGCCGCGCGTTCTGCGCCTTCGCGCAAAGTGCTGGCCTTATCCGCGACGACCAGCGCGGCGGCCGCGTTCAGCAGGACGATGTCGCGCAGCGGCCCGTCCTTTCCGGCCAGCGTCTCGCGGATGGCGGCTGCGTTATGCGCGGCATCGCCGCCGATCAGATCATCCAGCTTTGCGCGCGCCAGCCCGGCGTCTTCCGGCGCGACGGTGAATTCGCGCACTGCGCCGTCCTTCAGTTCGGCGACGACGCTCTCGCCCGTGGTGCTCAGCTCGTCCAGCCCGTCATGGCCATGCACGACCCAGGCGTGCTCGACGCCAAGCCGGCCAAGCACTTCGGCCAGCGGGCGTGTCATCTCCTGCGCGTAGACGCCGACCAGCATCCGGCGCACGCTTGCCGGATTGCAAAGCGGCCCGAGCACGTTGAAGATCGTGCGCACGCCCAGCGCCTTGCGCGCCGGCGCGACATGGCGCATCGCGGCGTGGTGGGCAGGCGCGAACATGAAGCCGACGCGCGCATCGCTGAGCGCGCGCTCAAGAGCGGCCGGCGCTATCTCCATGCTGATCCCCAGATGCTCCAGCACATCCGCCGCGCCGGAGCGCGAGGAGACCGCGCGGTTGCCGTGCTTGGCGACCGGCACGCCCGCGCCCGCGACGACGAAGGCCGTGCAAGTCGAGATGTTATGCGTGCCTTTCGCGTCGCCGCCGGTGCCGACGATATCCATCGCGCCGTGCGGAGCGCTGACGCGCTTCATCTGCGCGCGCATTGCCGTCGCAGCGCCGGTGATCTCGTCAACCGTCTCGCCCCGGGCGCGTAAGCCCATCAGGAAGCCGGCGATCTGCGCGTCCGGCACGCCGCCCGTCATCATCAGGCCGAATGCCTCGCCCGCCTGCTCCGCCGTCAGCGGCATGCCTTCGGAGACCCTTTGCAGGAAAGGTCTGAAATTCTCCGGGGTGTTCTGCATTGCGCGTAGTCCCTCTGCGCCGGTCTCAAGCAGTTGGGCTAAGCGGCTGGCTGCGCCGCTTGCGTCACATCCTGGGGCAGGACAAGGCCGGATTTGACCGGATGCCAGTTGATGCCCGCCAAACCCAGGAAATTCGCCAGAATCGCGTGGCCATATTCCGAGGCGATACTTTCAGGGTGGAACTGGACGCCGTAAAGCGGATGCTCGACATGCTCCAGCGCCATGATGATGCCGTCCTCGGTATGCGCAGTGGGCCTGAGGGTGCCGGGCAGCGTTTCGGCATCGACGATGAGCGAGTGATAGCGCGTCGCCTCGAACTGCGTTGGGAGACCCGCGAACAACCCAGCGCCACTATTCGTGACAGTCGAGCGCTTGCCGTGCATCAGCATTGGCGCGCGGACAACATGACCGCCGAAGGCCTGGCCCAGCGCTTGCATGCCGAGGCAAACGCCCAGAAGCGGAACGCGGCCCGCCGCGGCCTTGATCAGGTCGAGGCAGATGCCAGCGCGGTCAGGGTCGCACGGCCCGGGCGAGAGCACGAGGGCAGCGGGATCCTCGGCCAGCACCTCATCAACGCCGATCTTGTCGTTGCGGTAGACCCGGCAATCGACCCCCAAATCGGCGAAATAATGGACGAGGTTATAGGTGAAGCTGTCGTAATTATCTATCAGCGTGATCATGCTGCTCACTATAGCCCTCTGTCCGGCGCGCGCAACTCAAGCAAGCGCTCCGGCATGCTCCTGCAGGCGTTTCGGCGTCATGAACAGGCGCAAGTTCCCTTCGCCGACGCCGAGCGCCCGCCAGTCATCGATGTCGATGTCAATGACAGCCAGCCCGCAGGTTGGGAACTTCAAGCAGATGGCCTCAACAGCATCCGGCTCGCCCCGGCTGAACAGATCGAGCGCGAGCGCATGGAGCCCCGGGTTGTGGCCGAGGATCATGACGTGCCCGATTTCCGGCGGCAGGTGGCGCAGCAGGTCGAGCATGGTCGCACTGCTCGCATGATAGAGCCGCTCGTCGAAGCGCCGATCGGGCGCGCCGTCCGCGCCAAATGTGAGTTCAAAAGTATCGCGGGTCCGCTGAGCTGGAGAGCACAGAACGAGGTCCGGTTTCAGGCCTTCTTCGCGAATGAATACGCCTATCGCCGGAGCCGAATTCTGACCACGTTTAGACAAACCACGGTCAAAGTCCTCCAAGGCTGGATCGTCCCAGCTCGATTTTCCATGGCGATAAAGAGAAACCCTGCGCATTTCGCTCCCCGGATATCGTTCTTTGCAAGATTGTTTTGTATAAATCGTATGTCGGTACGACAAGATGCGGGCGCAAGCGCCGATTGACGGCGGACCCTAGCCGCAGCGCTTTGAAAATTCCAGATTTTGTTGCCGGACCGACGGAGATTTGAAGATCGTGTGATTATCCACGTGAATACGCACGTGCCGCCGTGCTACTGGCCGCGCTGGCCACGGCTTGCGAAGCGCACCGCTTCGTCTGCTGCGCGGAAAAGCGCCTTGGCCTTGTTGACGCATTCGGTGTGCTCGGACTGAGGCACCGAGTCCGCCACGATGCCCGCACCGGCCTGCACATACATCTTGCCGTCCTTGACGATCGAGGTGCGCAGCACGATGCAGGTGTCCATGTCGCCGTCAGCGGTGAAGTAGCCGACGCAACCGGCATAAATGCCGCGCTTGTCCGGCTCCAGCTCATCGATGATTTCCATCGCGCGGACCTTCGGCGCGCCGGACACCGTGCCCGCCGGAAAGCCCGCCATCAGCGCGTCGATGCGGTCGTGATCGGCGGCAAGCTTGCCGGTGACGTTCGACACGATGTGCATGACCTGGCTGTAGTATTCCAGGAAGAAACTGTCGGTGACGCGCACGGTTCCCGGCGCGGCGACGCGGCCGACATCGTTGCGGCCCAGATCGAGCAGCATCAGGTGCTCCGCGCGCTCCTTCTCGTCGGCGAGCAGGTCTTCGGCGTTGCGGGTGTCCTGCGCCGGCGTCTCGCCGCGCGGCCGGGTGCCGGCGATGGGGCGGATCGTGACCTCGCCCTCGCGCAGGCGCACGAGGATTTCCGGGCTGGAGCCGACCACAGCGAAGTCGCCGAAATTGAGATAGTAGAGATAGGGCGAGGGGTTCACCCGGCGCAGCGCACGGTAAAGCGCGAATGGCGGCAGCGTGAAGGGCGTCTCGAAGCGCTGGCTGAGCACCACCTGAAAAATATCCCCGGCGGCAATATAGTGCTTCGCGCGGCGGACCATCTCCTGATACTGCTCTGGCGTGACATTCGAGGTTTCGCCTGGCATCGCGGCGATGTCGTTGTCCGGGCCGGGAGCGTGGGGCAGGGGGCTGTCAAGCGTGTCGACCGCGCGGCTCAGGCGGTCGCAGGCGCGGACATAGGCCGTTTTCGCGGCAAGGCGCTTGTCAGGGCGCACCGGCGTAACGATGATGATTTCGTCCTTCACGTTGTCGAACACCGCGATCAGCGTCGGGCGCAGCAGCATCGCGTCGGGCGTGCCGACCGGATCGGGCCGGTCGTCTGGCAGGTCTTCGACGAGGCGCACCGTGTCATAGCCCATATAGCCGAATACGCCCGCGGCCATCGGCGGCAAGCCCTCGGGCAGCTCGATCCGCGAGGCTTCCAGGAAGCCGCGCAGCGCCTTGAGCGTGCCGCCGGGGCAGGTCTTGAAGGCATCGGGATCGCGCTGGACGCGCGTGTTGAGTTCGGCCTTGTTGCCGTTGGCCCGCCAGATTGCATCCGGGGCCATGCCGATGATCGAGTAGCGCCCGCGCGCCGCGCCGCCTTCGACCGATTCCAGCAAGAAAGAATTGGCGTCGTTGCCGCACAGCTTCAGCATGGCTGAAACCGGCGTCTCCAGATCGGCGACCAGACGGGTCCATATGACCTGAGGCCTGCCCGCCTCATAGGCGGTCTGGAAGGACTCGAAATCCGGCGCGAAATTCATGGCTCGGGCCTGAAGCGGATGGTGTGACCAGACAGTGCGGCGGCCTGCAGTTATAGTCCGAAGGTCTGGGTCAGCACCTCGCGGTTGACGGTATAGTCGAAGCTGCTGCGCAATCCCGCCAGATACTGAGCGGAAAGATCGTTCTCCAGACCGGCTGCGAGCGCACTGCGCAGTTGCTCGGCGTCCTCGCCCGAAGGCGCTTCCGGCGTATTGATTTCCAGCACCTTGAAGACAGTCTGCGCCGGAGCATTTGGCGCGGAGGCCGTCGCGACGCCATCGGCCGGTAGGGTAAAGGCGCGTCCCACAGCCGCGGAGCCGAGATCGCTGACGCGCGCATTACGCGTGATCGGCTCGGATTGCGCAAGCTCGGCTCCGGCCTCCTGCGCTAGCTCTTCCATAGGCTTGCCAGCACGCGCCTGTTGCGCCAGCGCATTCGCCCTTTCAACGATCGCTTGGCGGAGTTGATCGGCGCGCCACGCCTGTTCGACCTCGTTCTTGACGTCGGCGAGAGGCCGCTCGCTGGCCGGGTTGATCGCCAGCACCTCGTACCAGACCAAGCCGCCATCGGCTTTCTCGATCAAGTCCTCGTCAATCCCGACGTCGCTGGCGAACACGGCCTGACGGAACTGCGGGAGATCGGCTGGATGCGGCACATCGCTGCCATCGGGCGCGTTGCCCTGCCGGTCCAGCGTGATCGTCTTGTAGGGCAGCTCAAACCGCTGCGCGATTTCCGACAAGGGCGCGCCGGCGGCCCGTTCATCCTCAATCTCGTCACGCAGATTGAGGATGCGTTCGGCTGCAGCGCGCTCGCTGAGTTCCTGGCGGATTTCGTCCCGCACTTGTTCAAAGCTTTGGCTCCTGCCCGGGGTTACCTGGTTGACCTTCAGGATCACCGTGGTGAACCGGCCCTCGACAGGTTCGGAGAAGTCGCCCTCCTCCAGCGAAAAAGCAGCCTCGGCAATCGTCTCGTCCGGGATAGCGTCTTGCGTCACGGTGCCAAGCCGGGTGTCGGCCTCGCTCATGCCCTGCTCTTCGGCGACCTGAATGAAGTCGGTGCCTGATTGGAGCGCCTCATACCCCTTCTGCGCAGCCGCCATGTCCGGGAACACGATCTGCAGGACTTCGCGGCGCTCGGGCTGGACATACTGATCGCGCCGGGCTTCGTAATCCGCGCGCACCTCGTCCTCGCTGACGTCGACGCGCTCAGCGAGCGCGGCTGGCGCGACATCCAGCACCGCGACCTCGCGCGTCTCCGGCGCCAGGAACTGATCGCCATTCTCTTCGTAATAGCCTCGCAGATCGCTTTCGCTGGGCTCGGGGCGGTCTGTGATCGCCTCAGGGCCAACGCTGAAATGCGCGATCACGCGCGTCTCGTTCTGATAACGGTTCATGGCCGTGAGCAGTGTATCCGGCACCCTTGGCGGCTGGCTGACCGTCTCGATGACCTGACTGCGGACCAGCGCGCTGCGCTCCTGCGCCAGCAGCGCAGCCTCGGACAGGTTGCTGAACTGGAGAATCTGCTCGAACCGGGCCCGGCTGAATTCGCCGGAGGCGTCCTGAAACACTGGATTTTGCACGATGCTCTGCGTCACCGTCTCATCGGAGACGCTCAGGCCAAGCCGCCGCGCATGGACATCGAGCAGCGCTGCATTGACCATCTGATCGAGCACGATGTCGGGCAGGCCGGCCTCGCGCGCCTCCTGGGCGCTCATGCGCTCGCCGCGCTGACGGCTCAGCGCGTTGATCTGGCTCTGATAGGCCTGCCGGAACTGTTCAAGCGGAATTTCCTGATCCTCGACCTGTGCGAGAACCCGCGTATTGCCCCCAGTAAACTGATCGGCCAGCCCCCAGACCGCGAAGCTCACGATCAACAGGCCAATCAGAATTTTGGCGAAAATGCCTGCGGCGCTTTTTCGGAGATTGTCTAGCATGATGAGTGGAAAGCGATCCTGGCAATAGCGCTGGCGGAGAGTGCGCCGCGTCGGTGCTTAGGCCGTACAAGGTGCTT
>CAZYUT010000011.1:0-4014 GCA_964650735.1 uncultured Hyphomicrobiaceae bacterium | reverse complement strand
AGGTGCTTGGCCCGTACAATAGGAGCGGCGGAGGCGGCCCGCAAGGTAAACCCGCGCTTTCGGTTCCGGCAAATTTGCAGCGCCTCGATCGTCGCGAATGCTGCTGAAGAGCTAACGATCGAGGGACCACACGCTGCCGCGCCGGCGTTCTGAACAGGGTTTTCCGGTTGGTCCGGCGCGCGGCGTTCTTGCCTGGACATTTGACGGTCTTTGATCTAGCCGCCGCTGCGCGCGCGTGTTACATCCCTGAGCGCTCAACAAGAAAGCGGGAGACGTGATGATCTCAACGAAGCCGCTCATTGTCGGCAACTGGAAAATGAACGGTCTGCGATCGGCAACAGGCGAGCTGCACAAGATCATCGATGCGCTCGGCGAACAAGGCCAGCCCCAGGCAGACATGATGGTGTGCCCGCCGGTCACGCTGGTCATGGCATTCGCCCATATCGCCGCTGCTTCGCCGTTGCAGATCGGCGCGCAGGATTGCCACACCGACATTTCCGGCGCCTATACCGGCGACATCTCTGCGGAGATGATTGCCGACGCAGGCGCCAGCGCGGTCATCCTTGGCCATTCCGAGCGCCGCACTTATCACGGCGAGCGCGACAGGGATGTGCAGACCAAGGCACGGGCCGCCTATCGCGCCGGACTACAGGCGATCATCTGCGTCGGCGAGACTGAAGGGCAGCGGCGTATGGGCCTGACCTTCAAGGTCCTGCGCCGGCAACTGCACGGGTCGGTCCCGGCGAGCGCGACACGGCGCAACACGATCATCGCCTATGAGCCGGTCTGGGCGATCGGCACCGACACGACACCGACCCGCGAGGAGATCGGTGAGGCGCACAATTTCATCGCTCAGGAGCTTGGCACGGTTCTCGGTTCGGAGGCATCTGCGGGATTTCGTATCCTTTATGGCGGATCCGTAACGCCGGAGAATGCAAAAATCGTGCTCAGCGCCATGGATGTGCACGGAGCGCTGGTTGGCGGCGCAAGCCTGAAGGCTGACAGCCTGTTGGCCATCGCCTCGCTCCAGCCGAAGCCGCAAAACGCGATGATCAGCCCACAGGACCACGTGTCACCATGAGTGTCAGGCGAGGCTCGGAGATACTGACGATCTTGATGCTCGGCGCCAGCCTCGCGACACTGCCAGCGGCGGCGCTGCCGCTCACCGAAGCAGCCTGCGCGCGGTACGCCGCCGAGCGGCAGACGCTGATCCGGCTCGGCGTGCGCGATCATTACGTGAAGGGGCCAGACTGGGCGCAGGCGAACTTGACGCAGCCGCAACTCGACCTTATTCACCGGTATATCCGGATTGACGAGGCGCTGAAATTCCGCTGCCCGGAGGACTTTGCCGCGCTGCCGGCGGCGCCGGAAGATGTGCCGCGGCGGCTCGACGTGATCCCGCCGGTCCCCGGTCAGAAGCCGCCCGCAGACGATAGCGCCACGGGCGTGACCCGAAACGAGCTACCGCCGCCGCCCGCTCGCGGCCCTGGCATCCGGGGCTGACGGGTGTGCGGCTGCAGTCGAACCGCGTTGGATAAACGATGATCACATTCGTTCTGGTCATTCACCTGATGATCTGCATCGCCATGGTGGCGATCATTCTGCTGCAGCGGTCCGAAGGCGGCGCGCTAGGCATTGGCGGAGGCGGCGGGGGCATGATGTCCGGGCGTGGCTCGGGCAATGTCCTGACCCGCACGACGGCCTATCTGGCCGCCGCGTTCTTCGCGACGAGCATCCTGCTGACGGTACTGGCCGAGTTGCAGGGCACCGGCCCGACGATCGGGGATACTCCAGCGGCAGACGGCCGTCCTTCGGCCCCTGCGCTGCCCGATCTGGAGCCGATCGTGCCGCCGGCCGAGCCAGTGGTTCCGCGCCCTGAATAACGCGGTCCCGCTGGCCGGGATGGCTCGCGCTTGTGGAAAGGCGCATGCGCGCGCTTCGCGGGATGCCGCGCGCGTGTAATCTGCAATCCCATGTCGCGATACATTTTCATCACTGGCGGCGTGGTCTCCTCTCTTGGCAAGGGGCTGGCCTCGGCGGCTCTTGGCGCGCTCTTGCAAGCCCGCGGATATAGCGTCCGGCTGCGCAAGCTCGACCCCTATCTCAACGTCGATCCGGGCACGATGAGCCCGTTCCAGCACGGCGAGGTGTTCGTCACCGACGACGGGGCGGAAACCGATCTCGACCTGGGCCATTACGAGCGCTTTACCGGCGTGCCGTGCAGCCAGTCGGACAATGTCACGACCGGGCGCATCTATTCAGACATCATCGCCAAGGAAAGGCGGGGCGACTTCCTGGGCGGGACCGTGCAGGTCATCCCCCATGTGACCAACGCCATTCAGGACTTCATTCTGGAGGGTAACGACGGCCTCGATTTCGTGCTTTGCGAGATCGGCGGGACGGTCGGAGATATCGAAGGGCTGCCGTTTTTCGAGGCGATCCGCCAGCTTTCGATCAAGCTGCCGCGCGGGCGCGCCATCTTCATTCACCTCACGCTTCTGCCTTATGTGCGGGCCGCTGGCGAACTCAAGACCAAGCCGACTCAGCATTCGGTCAAGGAGCTGCGCTCGATCGGCATCCAGCCTGACATCTTGATGTGCCGCGCTGACCGTGAGGTGCCGGCCGATGAGCGCCGCAAGATCGCGCTGTTCTGCAACGTACGCGAAGAGGCGGTGATCCAGGCGCTCGATGTCGACAGCATCTATGACGTGCCGGTCGCCTACCATAACGAGGGCCTGGACGCCGCGGTTCTGGAGGCTTTCGGCATCGACGGCGCGCCCGCGCCCGACCTGAGCCGCTGGTCGCGGATCTCGCAGGCCATTGCGAATCCGGACGGCGACGTGACCATCGCCATCGTGGGCAAATACACCGAACTGCGCGACGCCTATAAGTCGTTAACGGAGGCGCTCGTGCACGGTGGCATCGCCAATCGCGTGCATGTCAATATCGAATGGATCGAGGCGGAGGTCTTCGAGCAGGAAGACCCCGCGCCGTTCCTGGAAAACGTCAACGGGATCATCGTGCCCGGCGGCTTCGGCGAGCGCGGCGCGGCCGGCAAGATCGCGGCGGCGCGGTTCGCGCGCACGCGCGGCGTGCCATATTTTGGCATCTGCTTCGGAATGCAGATGGCGGTGATCGAGGTGGCGCGAAACCTTGCCGGGCTGGCGGATGCGAACTCGACAGAATTCGGGCCGACCGAGACGCCTATCGTTGGCCTGATGACCGAGTGGATGCGCGGCAATGAGCTGGAAAAGCGAGCGGAAAAGGGCGATCTCGGCGGAACCATGCGGCTCGGCGCTTACGAAGCGGTGCTGGAGCCAGGCAGCCGGGTGGCGGCGATCTACGGGGCCGGCGAGATTTCCGAGCGCCACCGCCACCGCTACGAGGTGAACATGCATTATCGCGCGGAGCTTGAGCGCGCGGGCTTGCGCATCACCGGCGTCTCCGCTGACGGGCTGCTGCCCGAGATTGTAGAGATACCCGAGCACCCCTGGTTCATCGGCGTGCAGTTCCACCCGGAGTTGAAGTCCCGCCCGTTCGAGCCGCACCCGCTGTTCGCTTCATTCATCGAGGCGGCGGTCGAGCGCAGCCGCCTCGTGTAGCTGGGCCAGGAGGCCAGCCGATGTCCCGCAACAGTCCGGCGCTTGAGCAGATCAGACGGGCCGCAGGGCGGCTGATGCCGCCTTCGGATAGCGTCTGGCGCTGGCTGCCGGTGGGCATCGGTCTGGTGTTTGTCGTGCTTATCGGATTGCTCTTGCTCTTTGCTTCGGGGCGCGGGCTGGAGCGCGTGACGATCACGACGGGCACGGAAGGCGGCAGCTATTTCGCGCTCGCTCAGGTGATCGCCGACGCGCTGGCCCAGGCCGATCCTCCGCTGAGAGCCGGCGTCATGCTGAGCAACGGCGCGGCAGAAAACGCGCAGCGCGCCCGCGCAACACGCCGGCGCACAGCTAGATCCCGTTCAACGAAATCCGAATCGCTGAACAGGCTCTAAGTCCTTGTTTTGTCGCACTT
>CAZYUT010000010.1:0-33415 GCA_964650735.1 uncultured Hyphomicrobiaceae bacterium | reverse complement strand
GGTGCGAGCGAAAAAAGCCGGCCATCGCGATGCCTTGCGCCCGCGCCATCTGCGGTAACCGCCCGGCGACGCGATCGAATGCCGGATAATAGAAACCGTTGGCCACATCGACATGAAGCGCGCCGGGCGCGGCCTCGCGAATCTCCGGCACAGCGTGGCCATCGACCTTGCCCACCGCCGCCTGCGCCGCATAGGACGCCACGCGCCGCAGCCCATGGCCGCTCTGCCCATCGATCTCCGCTTCGACCAGTGCGCGCGCCACCGACTCGGCGTTGTCGGCGGTCACGCCGCTGGCCATCAGGGTTTTTTCGACGCGGTGACGCGCCTCGGCAATCGAGATGGTGATCTGAGCCATGGGCCTCTTTGTTCTGCTTGCATCGCGGGGCAGCCGCGAATTGACTTGATCAGTCGCTCAGGATACCTCCACCCTCCAATATGAAGAAAGCCTTGAGTGTCCCGCTAAAGGAGGTGTCGTTGCCCGCTCCCCACTTTCTCGTCCATTCGCCGAAAGACAACGTCGGCGTGGTTGTCGTCGAAGGGTTGACAGCCGGCACGGCCATGCTGGGCGTCATCACTGAGACCGATTCCGAGTTGTCGATGATGGCGCGCGATGACATCCCGATCGGTCACAAGGTTGCGCTGACCGACCTTAAGGACGGCGACACGGTCATCAAATATGGCGAGGATATCGGGCGCATGATCGGCGAGGCGAAGACCGGCGAGCATGTGCATGTCCATAATCTCAAGACCAAACGCTGGTAGGAGGGCATCATGAGCAACCGGACATTCCTTGGCTACCGGCGCGAGAATTTGCGTGTCGGCACACGCAACCATGTCGCGATCCTGCCGGTCGACGACATATCCAACGCCGCTTGCGAGAATGTCGCGAAGAACATCCAGGGGACGCTGGCGCTGCCGCACTCCTACGGGCGTCTTCAGTTCGGCGAGGATCTCGATCTGCACTTCCGCACGATTATCGGCCTCGGCGCGAACCCGAACGTGGCCGCCTGTGTGGTCATCGGCATTGAGCCGGGCTGGACCAACAAGGTGGCGGAGGGCATCGCCGAGACCGGCAAGCCTGTCGCGGCCTTCGCCATCGAGCAGAACGGCGACATCAAGACCATCGCCGACGCTTCCCGCAAGGCCAAGGACTTCGTTCATTGGGCCAGCGAGCTGCAGCGCGCCGAATGCCCGATCAGCGATCTGTGGGTCTCGACCAAATGCGGCGAGTCCGACACGACGACGGGGCTCGGCTCCTGCCCGACCGTCGGCAACATGTATGACAAGCTGATCCCGCAAGGCATCTACGGCGTGTTCGGCGAAACTTCTGAGATCACCGGGGCGGAGCACATCTGCAAGGCGCGCGCTGCCTCGCCAGAGATTGCCGAGAAGTTCATGGCGACGTTCCAGGCCTATCAGGATGAGGTGATCGAGCCTTACAAGACCTCCGATCTGTCCGAGTCCCAGCCAACCAAGGGCAATATCGAAGGCGGCCTTACCACCATCGAGGAGAAGGCGCTCGGCAACCTGGAAAAAATCGGCCGCGAGTGCCGTTACATCGACGTGCTGAAACCGGCCGAGACCCCGGCGAAGGGTCCAGGGCTATATTTCATGGACACGTCTTCAGCGGCGGCGGAGTGCGTCACCCTCATGGCAGCAGCCGGGTATGTGGTGCACGCCTTCCCCACCGGGCAAGGCAATGTGGTCGGGAATCCGATCCTGCCGGTTGTTAAGCTGACGGCGAACCCGCGCACGGTCCGCACCATGTCGGAGCATATTGATCTGGATGTCTCCGGCATTCTGCGCCGCGAGATGACGCTGGAACAGGCGGGCGACGCGCTGATCGACATGGTGATCCGCACCGCGAGCGGCCGGATCACCGCCGCCGAGGCGCTCGGCCATCGCGAATTGTCGATGACGAAGCTGTATCGCAGCGCCTGAGCGGTGCCGGACGCGATGGCCGAGATTGTCGTCAGCGAGTTCATCGCACCGCAGGCGCTCGCCCTTTTAGAGCAGCGCCACAGCGTCCACTATGACCCTTCGCTGTGGGAACGCGCTGATGAACTCGCTACGGCGCTCGCGGATGCGCGGGCGATCATCGTGCGTAACAAGACGCAGATGCGCGGGCCGCTGCTCGACGCGGCATCGCGGCTTGAGGTGGTCGGGCGGCTTGGTGTTGGGCTAGACAACATCGACGTTGCTGCCTGCGAGGCGCGGGGCATCAAGGTGCTGCCCGCGCATGGCGCGAATGCGGCAGCGGTGGCGGAATACGTCATCGGCGCGGCGCTGATCCTGCTGCGCGGCGCCTTCAATGCAACGCCCCGGCTAACGGCAGGCGACTGGCCGCGCGAGCAGCTGATTGGGCGGCAACTGGAGGGCAAGCAGGTCGGTTTGCTCGGCTTCGGTGCGATCGGCCAAGCCGTGGCGGCACGGGCTCGGGTATTCGGGGCGGACATCGCTGCTTACGACCCCGGCATCCCGCATGATGCACCGCACTGGCGGAGGGAGGCGCGGCGCACGACCTTTGAGCATCTGCTGGCGAGAAGCGATATCCTCAGCCTTCACCTGCCGCTCAACGAACAAACCCGCGGCCTGCTGGGGGCGGCGGCGCTGGCGTTGCTGAAGCCGTCCGCGATCCTCATCAACACCGCGCGCGGCGGCATCGTCGATGAGCGGGCGCTGGCGGCGGCGTTGCGCAGCGGGCGTCTGGCCGGAGCAGCGCTTGATGTCTTTGAGACCGAGCCGATCGACGAGACCACGGGTGCGCTTTTTTCTGGGCTGTACAATCTAATCCTGACCCCGCACATCGCCGGTCTGACGGAGGAGGCGAATGCGCGCGTCAGCGAGGTGACGGCGCGCAACGTGCTCGACGCGCTCGCTAGAGCCCGTTCAGCGAAATCCGAATCGCTGAACAGGCTCTAAGTTCTTGTTTTGTCACACTTTCTGACGCAAAACCGGTGCCCACTTTTGCTGAAAGTGCTCTAACCGGGATAGATCTGCCGAACGATGAGATAGCCCAGCAGGGCCGATGTCCCCGTGAGCACGGTTCCCCAGATCACGTCAACGACCGCGACACTCACCGGCCAGTCCCGCAACGTTGCCAGATTGGTGAAATCGTAGGTCGCGTAGCAGAAGAAGCCGAACAGCGCGCCATAGATCAGCGCTGTCTTCCATGTGCCCCCTTGCAGCGCGGGCGCGACCGCGAAGATCACGACCCCGATCACATAGACCGCATAGAAGATCGCCGCGACGCCCAGATTGGGATTTTCGGCCAGCAGATGGCCAAGGCGCGAGAAATAGAAGTTCTTGGCGATGTGTGCGAGCCAAAGATAGTCGATGAACAGGAACACGACGGCAGTCGCGACGTATGCGGCCAGATATTGCATTAGGTCGTTCCCTCTGAGATGCGCTGTTTTTGTAAACGCTCACATGACAAGGCTGGATTGCCGCGCCAGCGCGGAAAGCTCTGTCGGATCAATCGGGCAGGCCGGACAGGGGCGTCTGCGCGAGACCCAGCTAACGGCGGCGTGCGGCTTGGCATGGCTGGTCAGTGGCGAAGTTCGCGATCATAGCTGCGCCATATGACGAGCTGGAGAAAGGCGGTCAGCAGGATCGCACCGAGAAAGCCGAGGCTTATGGAATCCGCGCCGGAGCCCGCCAGCCGCTCGAAATATCCCACCAACTCCTCGTAGCGCAGGAAAGCGATGCCGCTGACGATGACGCCGGCAATCTTGCCGACGGTCTCCACATCCTGTTTGTAGCGCCTTAGAAAGAAAAACAGCAGCATAAGCGCCCAAAGCCCGAAAAGCAGGCTAAAGCCGGGCGCGAGCATGACGAATAGGCTGCGGCTCGACCCGCCAAAGATCACGCCCGACGATTGAATGTAGGCATGGTTCGATAGCGGCCAGAACAGCATCGCGAATGCGCCGACCAGAACGCCGCGCTCCAGCCGGTTGAGATATTTGTTGTAGTGCGTGTCAAGCGAACGGCGGCGGATCACCAGCATGATCCCGATGACAAACAGAACCAGCAGGAAGAAGATGATGAACGGCAGCACCCAGGCATGCACCTTGCCGGTCAGCGCACGGTTCTCCGGCGGCTCATAAACTGCCTCCATGTGGCCGCGCATCCGCTCCTGCGCCTCACAGCATGTCGCGCCATCGGCCATCCGCCCAGTGGCGAAACAGAAGCGTTGTTCCGTAAAACTTTCGGGCGTGGGCAGATACTGCGGCTCGCCCTCCTCCTTATACCAATAGCAGTCCCGGTCAAACGGGCCGAGACCCGTTCGGGTCTGGCTGACCTCGCGCACAAGCGAGATGGATTCGAGGACTGGCAAGCGGGCGCAGGACTGGTTCTGCGCGCAGCCAGGCGGCTCGCCGCGCTCCGCTTTCAGGATTTCCGGTTTCACCTGCCAAACGGCCGGCACGCCTTGCAGCAGCATCTGCGCCATGACCACAGAAAGCGCGACGAGCGCGGCGGCGCCGACGAAAATACGCAGCTTTCCGGCGGTGATGTGGTTCCAATACATGTCGAGGAACACGCAGGCGGGGAAATAGAATGCGCATAGCGCGAGGATTCCGAAGGTCGGGAAGAACAGGAAGAGCTGACTGTAGAGCGTAGCGATCTCGCGCCAATTCTCGGGAAACTCGTAAGCGAGCGTTCCGAGCACACTGAGGAATGAGGCGCCCAGGATGGCGAAGATGATGAAGACCGCTGCGCGAATACCCGGTGACATGCTTCGTCTCCCCCGCAGGCCGGAAGGCCGCAGACCCACAGCCCCCCGCAAATGCCGACACACTATGACAAGCACCAAAATGCGGCTAGGCGATTCTCTTAACCAACAATGAAACGCGGGTCGAGCGTGGCAATTCGATCAGCTTCGCGCCTTGCCGACCTGCGCCGCGAATTCCGGCCTTGGCTGGCGTGCGGGGAACGAATAGTTAACTGGCAGTCTTGCGAACAGCCGGGATCAACGGGGGTGGCGGCGTGAAACGGGTTCTGAAGATCGGGTTGATCGTCGTGGTCGCCGGGGCCGCGGTGTTCGGCCTTTACCGGCTTCAGCAGGTGCTGATGCTTGGGGCGGGCTACTACGCGAAGATATTGTGCTCGGGCGTGTTCGTGTCTGGGCGTCCTGCAGATGACGTGATCGCGGAAGATGTGCTCGCCGAGCAGAATGAGCTACTGCGGATATTTTCCAGTGCGGTCGATCGTGAAGCCGGCGCGGTGGAGGTCTGGGTGCCGAGCGGCTTTGCCGCGCAGCGCGCGGTCTATCGCGAGGGGTATGGCTGCCACCTGCAACTGGAGGCAAACCGCCCCGAAACTGCGCCGCGCCCGCTGGAGCCGATCGCCGCGCCGGACGAGAATACGCTCTGGCCGGAGGGCGGACGCCTTGCCGCCACGGCTCTGCCGCCGGAAAATCGCCAGGCGCTGGCTGCCGCGCTGGACGATGCCTTCGCCGAGGATGACCCCGGCAACCTAAAGCGCACCCGCGCCATCGCGGTCGTGCATCGCGGCCGGCTTGTTGCCGAGCGCTACGCCAAAGGCTTCACCGCGCAAACGCCGCAGCTTGGCTGGTCGATGGCCAAAAGCGTCACCAATGCGCTGGCTGGCGTGGCGGCCGCGAGCGGCGAACTGACGCCGGACCAAACCGCGACGGTAGAGGCGTGGAGCGCGCAGGACGACCCCCGCCGCGCGATCACCATCGACAATCTCCTGCGCATGAGCAGCGGGCTGGAATTCAACGAGGACTACGACGGTTTGTTGGCCGATGTCAGCGTGATGCTGTTCCTGCGCGGGGACAAGGCGGGCTTCGCGGCAGACAAGCCGCTGGTGTGCGACCCGGGCGCGTGCTGGTCGTATTCAAGCGGCACGTCGAACATCCTCGCCAGCGTCGTTCAGCGCGCGGCGGGCGGCCAGGCTGCGGCGCATGAGCTGCTGTTCACCCCGCTCGGGATGCACACGGCGGTTTTCGAGCCGGACGCCTCCGGGACGCTGGTCGGCTCGTCCTATGTCTACGCTTCGGCGCGGGACTGGGCGCGGCTCGGGCTGCTCTATCTGCGCGGCGGAACGTGGAACGGCAAACAGATCTTCACCCGCGACTGGCTGGACTACACGCTGGAGCCGTCGCCCGGCAGCGGTGGCGATTTCGGCGCGCATGTGTGGCTGGCCCCACCGGATTGGAACGATGCGCAAGCTGCTGCCACGATTCCTGAAGACGATTTCTACTTCCTTGGCCATGACGGTCAGATGGTCGCGGTGATCCCGTCGCGCCAAACGGTGATTGTGCGGCTCGGCCTGACGCGGGATCAGCAGGGCCCGTTCGACCACGCGCAACTGGTGAGCAGCATCCTCGATGCGCTGCCGCAGTAACGTATCGCACGAACGCGGTTCGCGCCTGCGCGGCTGATAGCCTATATTCAAGAAGGCCGAGGATCGAAGTCTTGCGGGAGAGCCGCATGTTTGCGCTGATGAAATCGAAAGCCGCGTTGGCGGCTGCGCTGGCCGTCTGCGTTGCGGGTGCGCCTGCTGGGCTGGCGCAGGAGACATCGCCCTCCGAGGCGCAGCCGCAGCAGCGCGATCCGCGCGCAGGTGACGAAGCCTATCAGCGGTCCCAGCAGCTTCTCGAAGCTATTGACGACATCCTCAAGGACGCTGCGGACGAACGCGCCAGGGCGCGCGATCTACCCAGCCAGGACACCTTCCTCCTGCCGCCGCTGTGGAGCGACACGCGTGAGGATAACGAGGAGCGGGTTCGGGCGCTGCTTAATAGCGCGCTGGAGATCGTCACCGATGCGCCGGTCGTGCAGATGCAGCAGACGATTGCCGATCGCCGCGCTGAGATCGACCAGATGCGCGACCAGATCACCGATCTGAAGCAGCAAAGGCTGGCCGCGCCCGACGATGGCTGGATGCCGGGCTTGTTGTCGCAGACAAAAAGTTCGATCGACGCCGATATCGAGGAGCTTGAGCGCCGCATTGCAGAGAACCGCGGAGTCATTGCCGAGAAGAAGGCAGCGATCCACAACGCGCTGGAAGACGCTGGCGTCAAGATCGCGCGCGAACAGCTCGATCTGCTGCTCGACAGCGTGCTGGGCGGCGACCTGCTCAAGCTGGTCGCTGCGTTTGAGGCGGCCAGCGCGATCGACCGGCGGCTCGGCGAATTGCTGGATGCCTCGACCGATAACCCCAAGACAGCGCGGCGCTATTTCGCCATGCACGCCTCGCTGTTCGCCATGCTGCTGCATGCGCAGGACGCGCTGATCGAGAAGATCGACGGCGAATACATGGTCAAGCTCCAGGCGATCCTGACCGACATCCGCCAAGCGAGGAAGGAGACCTATCGTCTTTTGGCTGGTGAGAACCGGCCGGACCAGCAGCGCGCGCTGGACGCAAACCTCAAGGCGCAGAATTTCGCGGAGAAGGTCGCGGGCGTGTATCGGGACTATCTGGAGACGCAGCGGCGGCAACTGGTCGAGGCGCGCAAGCGTACGATTCGCGACCTGCGCATCGCGGACAACACCTACCGCACGGTCGAGGCGAGCTTCCAGCTTCGCGCGCTCATGCAAAATTCCCGCGCGACGTTCGAGGCGATCCAGAGGCTTGAGGCGCCCGGCTTCGAGCAGATTTTCCGCAACGAGAGCCTGCGCAAGGAGTTCGAGCAGCTTACCCGCGAACTGGCCCCTGGCTCATGAGAACCACAGCGCCGCGAGGCCGAGGAAGGCGAAAAAGCCGACCACATCCGTCACGGTCGTGACGAAAACGCTGGAGGCGATTGCCGGGTCGATGCCCAGCTTGTCCAACGCCAGCGGGATGAGGATCCCAGACAGCGCGGCAACAAACATGTTCACGACCATCGCGATCGCGATGATCACGCCGATCTCACCCGAGCCGAACCAGATCAGCACGGCCACAGCCAGCAGCACGGCAAACAGCAAGCCGTTTATCAGGCCAACCAACAGTTCGCGCCCGACCACGCGCATGGTGTTGACTGCCGTGATGTCCTTCATCGCCAGCGCGCGCACCGCGACGGTCATGGTCTGCGTGCCGGCGTTGCCGCCCATCGACGCGACAATGGGCATCAGGATCGCGAGTGCCACCTGCTGCTCGATCGTCGCGTCGAACAAGCCGATGACGACTGACGCGAGGATCGCGGTGAGCAGGTTCACGAACAGCCAGGTGAAGCGGCTCCCGGCGATCTGAACGAAGTTCTCCGTAATCCCTTCATCGCCAACGCCGGCTAGCCGGAAAATGTCCTCCCCGGCCTCTTCCTGTACAACCTCGACCACATCGTCCGCCGTGATAATGCCGACCAGCCGCCGATCCTCGTCCACAACGGGCGCCGAAAGCAGATTGTACCGCTCGAAATCGCGGGCGACTTCCTCCTGGTCCTGCAGCGCGGAGAGGGTGTGCACATCGGTATTGGTGATCTCGCTGATCAGCGTTGGCCGCCGGCTGCGCAGCAAAAAGCTTAGCGACACCGTGCCAACCAGATGAAACGCTGGATCGATGACATGAAGCTCGGAAAAGCTGTCCGGCAGATCCCGCGCCTCGCGCATATAGTCTATGGTCTGACCCACCGACCAGAACGGCGGCACCGCAACGAAATCCGCCTGCATAAGGCGGCCGGCTGTGTCCTCCGGGTAGTCCAGCGAACGCCGTAGCCGCGCCCTGTCGATCCGCGAGACCTTGGACAGGATCTCGATTTGCTCGTTTTCTTCGAGGTCCTCGAGTAGATAGACGGCATCGTCGCTGTCCAGTTCTCCAATCACCTTGGCCAGTTGGTCGGCCGGCATCTCCTTGACGAGTTCGTCGCGGATCGGCTCCTGCAGCTCGGAGAACATCTCGGCCGGCAGGTCGGACCCCAGCGCCTTGATGAGCGCCAGCCGCAACTCCGGGCGAAGAAACTCGATGAGGTCGGCGAGGTCCGCCTCGCGCAACTCAAGCGTCAGAGCGCGCGCCGCGTCCGTCTCATCGCGCTCTAGCGCCTCCGATACAGCCTCGACAAACGCCGGGGTGAGCAGATCGTTCTGTGCCTGCGCATCGGCAACGTCTTCGGCGGTGCCTTGGCTTTCCATGGCCGGCATCCTGTCAAACGGGTTGCGGTGAAGGCGCTGGTCGTCAATCCGGACGCGCAGCCCGGACAATCGGCCCGGTAGCGGGGAGCCGTATCGCAAAAACGGGGGTCGCGCCAGAGCCGCCGGCGCTCAGGGTGCGGGCGCCGGGTTTCCGCCCACAGCGAGGACGCCCAAGGGTGGCGTTAGCCCATGTCCGCGCTGCGTTTGTCGTCGCGGACTTTTCCTGCGTAGTCCTGAAGCTGGCGGCGCACTGCGGCGAAGGCGTCGCGAATCGCCAGATAGACGTCGTCGTGCTGATGGTTTTCGTCGGTGCTGCTGTGGCCGACGAAATGCGCTTTGCCGGGAACATTCGCCTCGACTGTCACAAGGAACTTGTTCCCCTTGCGGTGGCCGGAGATCAGCTCGACCGTGACGCGGCAACTCACCAGACGGTCAAACACCTGAGTGAGCTTCTCGATATGCTCGTGGATGCGATTTTCGACCGCCTCGGAGCTGTCCACGTGGCGGAAGGCGATTTCGACAGGCACGTCCATTATCGTTTTTTCTCCCGTGTTGCGATGGGCGTCGGCATCCGGCGCGCTACTCCGCCGCCGTGCGCAGCGACTGCGCGCCGGGCGAGAAGCGGGTGATCAACCGCTCGGCCAGTTCGGCAATATTCTCTTTTAACTTGGCAAAACCGGGTTTGATTTCAAAGGTCTTTTCACAAACGTAAAGGCCCCGGTTGATCTCGATCTGCAGCGCGTGGATGCAATCCGCCGGGCGGCCGTAAAATTCGGTGATGTGTCCGCCAGCGTAGGGTTTGTTCAGGCCGACGCGATAGCCCATCATGCCGAAGGTGCTGGCTGCAAAGTCGACAAGATCGCGCCCGCAGGAGCCGCCGAAACGGTCACCCAGCACGATGTCATAGGGCGGGATGCCCGGCGTTTCGCCGAGATGCGAAGGCATGGAGTGGCAGTCGATCAGGAAGGCGCGGCCAAAGCTGTCGCGGGTGTCGTCCATCAGCCGGGCGAGAGTGTCGTGATAAGGTTGGTAGAGCCGCTCAACCCGCGCCAGCCCAACGCTCAGAGGGAGCGGCGCGGCGTAAATCTCCTCGTTCTCGTTCACCATGCGCGGGATCGTGCCGAGTCCGCCGATCACACGCAGCGAGTTTGAATTGGCGTAATCGGGCAGCTTGTCGGCGAATAGCGCCGGGTCCAGTTCGTAGGGCTGGCGGTTCAGATCGAGATAGGCGCGAGGGAAACGCGCGCTCATGAGCGTCGCACCCTTATCGACGACCGGCGCGAACAGCTTGTCGATGAACAGGTCTTCCGACATGCGCAGCGCTTGCGGGCTGAGCTGCGATGTCTTGATGAAAATGGACGGATAGATGCGGCCGCTATGCGGCGAGTTGAAGATGAACGGCGTGACAAGCGCCGCCGGCCGCTCAACAAGGAATGGAGGGTCCAGCTCGTTCTCGATGCAGTGAATTTCGCGTTCGAGCCAGCGCGCGGGCGTCATGAAGCGGGACATCAGCATTGGAGCAGCATACACTGAATGGTTGATCGCAGGCGCGCAGGACACGCGGGAGCGTTATCGTAGAGGTTCGGCCGGGCAGGCTGTCTGAGTGGCATCGTGATCTTCCTTCCAGCCGCGGGCGTAGCCGAACGCATAGGCTTTCCGTCAGTATAGAATGCGCAAGCGCGTGCGCAAGGTGGCCTGTGGGCCATCCACCCGTGGTCCATCCAGGTGGCACGCTGCGCTTCGTCCGCCGGTAGACATAAGCAAGCTATGACTCAACAAACCACAATCCTATGGCTCACGCGTGACCTGCGCCTGCGTGATAACCCGGCGCTCCACGCCGCAGCGCGCAATGGATCTGTCGTGCCGGTATTTATCCTGCCGGATAACGATGCCGTGCGCTGGCCGCTGGGCGGGGCGAGCAAATGGGGGCTGGCGCAGAGCCTGCGGTCGTTGGCGCGCGATCTGGAGGCGAAGGGGGCGAAGCTGATCCTGCGGCGCGGCGATCCCGCGGCGATCCTCTCGGCGTTGGCGAAAGAGGTGGGCGCGGCGGCTGTCTACTGGTCGCGCGCTTACGAACCGGACCTGATCCGCGCGCAGGAGGTTGCTCGCGCCGCGCTGGAGGCAGCGGATGTGACCGTCAAGCGGTTCGGCGGGCGCATTCTGTTCGAGCCGGAGAACGTGGCGACCAAGGACGGCTCGCCCTATAAGGTGTTCACGCCGTTCTACAAGGCGATCCTCGCGCGCGGGGGGCCGCCCGAGCCGTTGCCCGCGCCAGACACGTTGCCCGCGCCGGAGACCTGGCCGGAAAGCGATGCGCTCGAAAGTTGGGGACTCGAGCCGACAAAACCCGATTGGGCCGGCGGCCTGCGCGCCACCTGGACCCCGGGTGAGCAGGGCGCGCACGAGCGCCTGTCTTGGTTCCTCGATGAAGCCGCCGCTGACTACGCCGAGATGCGCGACCGCCCGGACATCGACGGCACCTCACGCATGTCGCCGCATCTCACCTGGGGCGAAATCAGCCCGCGCCAGGTCTGGCATGCCGCCGAGCCGCGCGCCTCCTCTGGTGCGGCGAAGGGCGTCGAGTCCTTCCTGAGCGAGGTCGTTTGGCGCGAGTTCTCCTATCACCTGCTTTTTCATTGGCCGGATCTGCCCGACACATCCTGGCGCGCGGAGTTTCGCGAATTTCCCTGGGATGAGGACGAGCAGGCACTCCGGGCGTGGCAGCGCGGGCGGACTGGCTACCCGATCGTGGATGCGGCCATGCGCCAGCTCTACGAGATCGGCTGGATGCATAACCGCTGCCGCATGATCGCCGCGTCGTTCCTCATCAAGGATCTGCTGATCCCGTGGCAGCGCGGCGAGGAATGGTTCCGGGACACGCTCGTTGACGCCGACCTCGCCAGCAATTCCGCTGGATGGCAGTGGGCAGCCGGGTCCGGCGCGGATGCTGCACCCTACTTCCGCATCTTCAATCCCGTGAAGCAGGGGGAACGATTCGATCCTGAAGGCGCCTATGTCCGCAAGTATGTGCCGGAGTTGGCCCACATGCCTGCCAAGCATATCCATGCGCCCTGGGATGCGCCGGCGAATGTCCTTCGCGATGCGGGCGTCCGGCTCGGCGAGACCTACCCCGCGCCGATTGTCGATCATGCCGCCGCGCGAAAGCGCGCCCTTGCCGCGTTCGAGAAAATCAAACGCGGCGATTAGCGCTTGCGCGGCAAGCGGTTTTACCGGCGAATGATGCTTTTTGGCCGGGAGCGCAACGTGGGCGACAACGACAACCGACGTCCTGAACGCGAAATTCGCGAAAGCGCGCCAGGGGACCTTAACGCGCTGAAGGCGATCTACCGCGACGCCTTCCCGGATGAGGAATTGTTTCCTCTGGTGACGGCGCTGCTCGCGGACGATAACGGCGTGCTCTCCCTGGTTGCCACAGTGGGGCAAGCGGTTGTCGGTCACGTCGTCTTCACGCCCTGCCGCGTCGCCGGACATCTTCAGCGCGTGGCGCTGCTCGGTCCTTTGGCAGTCGCGCCGGACCAGCAGAGAAAGGGCGTTGGAACGGCGCTCATCAGCGACGGGCTGCAGCGCCTGAAAGACGCCGGTACGAGCCGTGTCTTCGTGCTTGGTGATCCGGACTATTACGGCCGTCATGGCTTCGCGCCTGAGACGCAGGTTGCTGCGCCCTATCCGCTGCCTGAGGAATGGCGGGGCGGCTGGCAGTCCCTTGCTCTCGCCGGTACGCCGCTGGAAGGGTCGCTCGAGGTGCCAGCACCCTGGCGCCGCCCGGGGCTGTGGGCGCCGTAGACCTGCCCAATCGCGTCAAATCCTTCCTATTCCCGCGTTGTTGTGCCAAAACGTGACGGGGCGCGCCGGGTTGCGCGCTGCGTGCTGCCGGGGCGATGGGGGAGCAGGACGGATGACCGACGGACGGGCAACGGTGTATACCGCCTGGGGGCGGACGATCGACTATCTTTTCGGCCGCAACGCGCTGATCGGCATTGCGTCGCTGTTGCTGCTGGTGATCTCTGGTTATGCGACCTGGGTGGGCATGACCGATTTCATTATCGGCGTGCAAGCTGAAGGCGCACCCGAGCAGGCGCGCGATATCGGCGTGTTGTCTGTCACTAACGAAATTCTCGTCACCGTCGTCGTCATCACCCTCACCTTCCTGATGTGGTTGGCGCTTCGCGAGACCTTCGGCGCGCAACGGCGCTGGAGCGAACGGCTGATCACCTTCCCGCTCTACATCTTCCTGCTGCTCTGGTCGGTGGGCTTCGGCTACGGCTTCTGGTGGAGCCTGATCGCAGGCGCAGAAGCAACGCGGACCAGCCTGGCCGCGCTGCAAGAGGATGCGCGCGCCGCCGGGGCTTCGGTGTCCGCCAGACTCGATGCGGTGCAGGTCCAGCTGGACAGCGTCGTCGCGTGGTCCGAGACGCAGATGGAGCGCGAGGAGACCGTCGGCGGAAGCTGCGGTCGTCCGTCCGGCGCGGGGCGCGGGCCACTCTATGCTGCGCGCGAAGGGGTGCGCGACTCGGTCGCCTCCCTGAGGGAAAGCATCGCGCGGTCATGGATTACGCCCGTCCAGCAGGACGTCTCGGAGTTGCGCCAGAGCGCGACCAACCTCTCCGGTGAGACCGTCGCCGAGCGCCAGCGCGCCTTCGAGCAGCGCGCCCAGGAAATCCGCAGCCGCGCTCGCAGTATCGCCGCGCGCAGCAACGAGTTGGGCGCGTCCTATGCCGCCGAAATGCGCGCGCTGGCGAATGTGGTCTCGATCCCGCCGGGGCGAGCAGGTTTCTCCTGTTACGATCCGACCCTGGCGGAGCGGCTGCGCCAGGCGGCGGATCAAGCCGACGAGCCGGTGGTGCTCGATCTTCGCACGGCCGAGTTCACCGAGGGGCCGGCAGGCGTCGCGAACGCGATCCGCCTGCTCTGGACGAATATCGGCGCCTATATGTCGGGACTGATTGATTACATCGGCAATGGTTTCGCGGTCCCAGACAATGGCAATGGCGCCGCATCGGTCACCGGACTGACAGGGCGAGACTTGATCGCGCTGCTGGCCGCCATTGGCGTAGACCTCGGGCTGTTCGCGCTGATGGTCCTGAACCCGCCAGCCACGCCGCCGACGCGCCGCGACGCGCTGGCGCGCACACAGGCCCGCCTGCACATGCCGACGTCGGCGGTTGTCCGCCAACTCAGCGCCGCGCTGAACACTGCCATTGCCCGCGCGCCGGACGCCGATCTGGAATGGGTGCGCCAGCACTTCGTGCACCACCGCGACACCTCCTACTTCGTCATCCCGAACCTCTACAGCTGTCAGGATGACGAGAAAGAGGAGCGGCGCGCGCTGGCAATGAACCAGCTTGCGGGCGTGCTCGACGACCTCAAGCTTATCGTCGCGCTGACCGAGAAAGAACTCAAGGCGTTTGGCCAGGAGGAAGAGCGCGACAGTTTCAGTGACCTCAGCCTGTATCGCGACCGCCGGCGCGAAGCCCGCCAAGCCGAAGCGCCCGAGGACAGCCCGCGTCCGATGCGCAACCATGGGCTGCTTTCCAAGGCCGAGCGCGCGCTCGACATCGCCGGTTGGAGCAAGGACGCCAAGCGCGACGTGGAAATCTACCGGCTGGTTGATACTGAGGGTTTGACACCGCTTCTCGTGCTGCTCAACGAAGCGACGCTTGAAAACGATCCCGACGAGGATCAAGCTGGGCGTGGTAATGAGAGGCGCGAGCAGGATCGCGGCAGGCTGAGCGGCGATGTCGCCGGGCTGATCGAAAAGCCCGAAGGCTGACGCGCCGCGCCCGCCGCGGCGCAGACGAGCACATGACAAGACGCATCGACCTCAACGCCGACATCGGCGAGAGCTATGGCCCCTGGCGGCTGGCCGACGACAACGCGATCATGGATTGCGTCAGTTCGGTCAACATCGCTTGCGGCGGCCATGCGGGCGACCCCGATACTATCGTCGCCACCGTGACGCAAGCGCAGTCGCGCGGCCTCGGTGTCGGCGCGCACCCGGGCTATGACGACAAGCAGGGCTTTGGCCGCCGTATGATCGCCATGAGCACCGCCGAGATCGAACGCATGATCGCCTACCAGATCGGCGGGCTGGCCGCCTGCGCCGCGCTGGTGGGCGCGCGCGTGGATCACATCAAGGCGCATGGGGCGCTGGCCAATCTCGCCGCGCGCGACTCGGACGTGGCCGGCGCGGTGGCGCGGGCGGCGCATGCCGTCGCGCCGGAGGCCTGGCTGCTGGCGATTGCGGGCACCGAGATCGAGCGGGTCGGCGAGAAGGCGGGGCTGCGCGTCGCGCGGGAGATTTTCGCCGACCGGGCCTATGACGAGGACGGCCACCTGATGCCGCGCAGCACGCCCGGCGCGGTGCTGACCGACCCGGATTTCATCGCCGAGCGGGTCATTGCCATGCTCGATGCGGGCGCGCTGATCACCGAGTCCGGCAAGCGTCTGCCGACAGCTATCGACAGTATCTGCATTCACAGCGATACGCCCGGCGCGCTGCCGATCGCCCAGAAGGTGCGCGCGGCGCTGGACGCGGCGGGCTACGCCGTCCAGCCGTTTTCGCGCGGGGATGCGTCGTGAGCGGGCTGGCCGGTGCGCGCATACAGGACGCGGGCGAGGCGGCGCTATCAATCGAGCTGGGCGAGGCGATCGATCCGGCGGCGCACGAGCGGGTGCTGGCGCTCGATCAGGCCATTAACGCGGCCGGGATCGAGGGGGTTCGCGAGACCGTGCCGAGCTACCGCGCGCTGCTGGTCATCTATGACCCGGAGCGGATTGCGCGGGATACGCTGATCGCGCGGCTCGATGCGCTGGCGCCCCAGCCAGCGGATCTGAACCCGCGCGAATGGTCGGTGCCGGCCTGTTTCGAGGGCGCGCACGCGGATGACCTGACCACGGTGGCGGAGCAAACCGCGCTCGATACCCGCGAAATCATCGCGGCGCTGATCGCCGCGCCGCTGCGGCTTTACATGTATGGCTTTGCGCCGGGCTTCGCGTATCTCGGCGGGCTGGACCAGCGGCTGGCGATCCCGCGACGCGCGACGCCGCGCGCATCCATGCCGCCGGGCAGCGTGATGATCGCGGGCGGGCAGGCGAGCATCGCCTCTGTGTCGATGCCGACGGGCTGGTATGTCGTCGGGCGCACGCCGGTTCAGATGTTTTCGCCGGAGCGCGTGCCGATGGTGCCGTTTCAGCCGGGTGACGCGATCCGGCTGCGCGCCGTTTCCTCGGTCGAGTTTGAAGCGCTGGCCGCGCAGGACGCGCCGGCCGCCGAGCGGATCAAGCCATGACCCTGCGCCTGCTCTCGGCGGGGCCGGGCCTGAGCTTGCAGGACGCAGGGCGGCCAGGCTATCTGCGCTATGGCGTGTCGGAATCCGGGCCGATGGACTGGGCCGCGCATGAATTGGCGAACCGGCTACTCGGCAATGCGCGGGGCGCGGCGGCGCTGGAGATCGGGCCGGGCGGCGGGCGGTTTGAGGCGCAGAGAGCGCTCGCCATCGCCGTTTCGGGGCCGGGCTTCCAGGTCATCGTTGATGGCGAAAGCTATGCCGCGCCGTTCGCGGGCGCTCTGGCGGCGGGCCAGCAGATTGAGGTGCGCCCAGGGCGTGCGGGCATGTGGGCCTATCTGGCGCTGGCGGGCGGCATCGACGCGCCCGAGGTGCTCGGCTCCGCCGCGTATCACGCCCGCGCCGGTCTCGGCTACCGCGTCGGAGAGGGCGATGCGCTGCAACCCTACGACCAGCCCATGGTCTCGCCGGGTCTCGCGCAATATGCCGATCCGTTTGCGGGCTTGGCCGCTGGCCCGCTCGGCGTGGTGCCCGGCCCGCAGGACCACATGTTCTCCGACAAGGCGAAAGCGCGGCTGACCGAGGCCGGATGGCGCGTCTCGCCGCGTGCCGACCGCATGGGCTACCGTCTCGAAGGCCCAATGCTCATGGCTGAGCGGGGCAGCGACATCGTCTCCGAAGGCATTGTTATGGGCAGCATCCAGGTGCCGGGAGACGGCCAGCCCATCGTGCTGATGGCGGACCGCCAGCCGACCGGTGGCTATGCAAAGATCGGCGTGGTCTGCCGCGCGGATGTCCGGCGGCTGGCTCAAACCCGGCCCGGCGAGGCTGTAGCGTTCGCATGGATCACAGTGGCGGAGGCGATCGCGCGCTTGCGCCGCGTGCGCGGGGCCTTCAACGCACCGTCGCGCCCTCTGGGCGAAGCGCCATCGGCGGAGCGGCTGCTGCGCGCCAATCTCATCAGCGGCGTTACCGGTGCGGAGCACGACTAATCGTCAGGATGCGTCGGCTGGAATGTCGAACAGCACCTCGTTCCGGCGCAGGAAACTCGGCGTGAACGGGTCGTTGTAATAGGCGTAGGTCGGCGGGCCGATCGGCTCGATGCCGCGCTCGGAAAGCCAGGCGCGCAGCTCATCCGTCTTGCGGTTGAACAGTTCGGTATCCCAGCTGCCACTGAACCGGATAGCCGCGCGGCGCTCGGCGGGGACTGTCTCAAGCGTCACACCACGGCCCGGCTGCGGCAGTTCGTCCATCGCGTATTTCGCTGGCATGATGAAGCGCACGACCCATTCGCCCTCTTGCTGCGTCTGGGTCACTGGGGCCGTCATGGCGATCTTTTCGGCCGGCTCCTGTGTGACTGGCGCCGTCATCGAGATGCTGTCTCCGCCGCGGTTCCGCGCGAAGATGTAATCGGCGAGCGGATCAAATGCCTCGCGGATCGCCCTGTCGCGGGTGCCCGCGCGTCGCACCTCGGCGACGATCATCTCGGGATAGTCGCGGATCTCGAAGCTGCCGTCCTGCGCGACGGTGGCGTAATTGGGCGTTTCGATATTCTGCGTCACAATGATCCACGCGCCGATGGCGACTACGATGATCGCTGCGAAGGCGCCGCCGATAATCCAGAACACGCGCTTCAAGCTCATATTGGGGCCGTAGGTTCCCTGCCGATGTGCAGATCTACGCTGCGGTCGGCCAATTGGTTCCCGTCTGGTTTCAATCAAACAGGCTCGAGACGGATTCCTCATTCGCCGTCCGCGCGATCGCCTCGCCAATGAGCGGCGCGATGGAGAGCACCTCGATGTTTTCCGCCACGCGCACGGCTTCGGTCGGCAAAATGGAGTCGGTGATCACAAGCTTCCTTAGCGCCGAAGCAGTGATGCGCGCGACCGCGCCACCGGCGAGCACGCCATGCGTGATATAGGCATACACATCGCGGGCGCCCTGCTCCAGCAGCGCTGCTGCCCCGTTGCAGAGCGTGCCCCCGCTATCGACAATATCGTCCACGATGATGCAGGTGCGGTCTCGCACATTGCCGATAACGTTCATCACCTCGCTGTCGCCGGGCCGGTCGCGGCGCTTGTCGACGATTGCGAGCGGGGCGTCGATCCGTTTGGCCAGTCCGCGCGCGCGGACCACGCCGCCGACGTCGGGCGAGACCACCGTGATGTCGGAGCCATTGAAGCGCTCCATGATGTCGCGAACCATGACAGGCGCGGCGAACAGGTTGTCGGTCGGGATGTCGAAGAAGCCCTGGATCTGGCCGGCGTGCAGGTCGAGCGTCAGTACCCGGTCTGCTCCGGCATTGACGATCATGTTGGCCACCAGCTTCGCCGAGATCGGCGTGCGCGGCGTGACCTTCCGGTCTTGGCGCGCGTAGCCGTAATACGGGATCACTGCCGTAATCCGGCTGGCCGAGGCGCGGCGCAGCGCGTCGATCAGGATCAACAGCTCCATCAGGTTGTCATTCGCGGGGAATGACGTCGATTGGATAACGAAGGTGTCTTCACCGCGGACGTTCTCCTGGATCTCGACATAGATTTCCAGGTCGGCAAAGCGCTTCACCGAGGCTTGCGTCAGCGGCGTGTTGAGATACGCGGCAATGGCTTCGGCAAGAGGCCGGTTGCTGTTGCCCGAAACGAGCTTCATCGGGGCGGAACTCCGGAACAGGCCGCGCCGAAATAGTTTGGCGCACACGCGTTAGGCCACGGCTTCTAGCAGCCGCGTTTGGAGATGTAAAGCTGACGTGCGCGACCCGCATCCAGGCGCTGCGCAACGGCTGAGATGACTGCGGATAAATCGCTGGCGTGGACTCGCGTCAACTCGTCGGGTCGGGGAGGATCTCGGCGACTGCCTTTGCCGCTTCGCCGGCCGCAATATCGGCCACCCGGCCCCACGAACCGTCAAGCGAACCTTCGCGGATCTTGTTGCGCTGGACTACCGCGTTCTTGAGAGGCTGGCCGTCTGGCCCGAGCACGAGCCAACGTATCGTGATCGGCTGTTCGCCTGCTTCCGGCGCGCCGAGTTCAACGGTGCCTCGCACCGTGTAGGAATTCGGCCGCTGTGACTCCACGAGCTTGATGCCGCGTGACTGAAGTTCCCGCCGCATGGCGACCGGGAGTGCGGTGTTCCCGTCACCCGGCGCGCCCGTGACCTCTGGCACCAGCACAAGGACGTCCGAAGCAGCGGCCTGAGCGCTTGCAAGTTGCGCGTTACCGGGTTGCCCGGTGGTCGACGTGGCATTGACGCTGCCGGTCGTGGCAACCTCGGTCGCGCGCACTTCTCTCGTCGGGAGCCATTCGCGGAGCCGATCCGCTGTTGTCAGCGCGATCTTGCGCATCGCCTGATCATCGACCGCCGCCCAGGGATCGCCGCTCACACGCTCGGCCACCATTTCCTCGCCAGAGAAGCGGTGGGCCCGTTTGCCGCTCTGATCGGTGATATCCCAAATGTAGGAAACTTTCGTGCCCTCGGTCTCCGGCGATGCCACCAGATACCCGCGAACAGTGTAATCCGCGCCGTCGCCCTTAACTGGAATGTTCTTTTCCTGCGCGGCCGCCTGTAGCATCTGGCCCATCTTGTTGGACACGCTGCCTGGAGCCGCCACCGGCGCGAGCGAGATAGAGGCCAAACGCTGCGTTGTTTCAGCCGGCGCAATCTCCGCCGGCGCTTCAGCAACCTGGCTAGAGGTCGAGCAGGCTGCGAGCACAGCCGCCAGCGTTGCCGCCACGAAAACGGATACAGCTCGTCGTGTTGCCGAAGATGCCGTGGTTGCGTTCACGCGCGTCACGTGATGCACTCCCTTTGCCTTGATAGCCCCTGTCCCGGCTTCTGCGACCTACTTCCAGACGCGTTTCGCGGGCGATCCGGGACACGACCAGCGTTAATGGCTATCAAGGTTCGCGTCTATACGCCGTTCGCGTGTTGGATGCGTCGTTCAACAAATCTCCCCGCGAAAACGCATGCCAACCATGACTTTTCCACATCATAGAATAAGGATGGCGGAAATTTGGCGTCCGTAATCAGGCTCCTCACGCCGTTGCGCGCGCCGGTAGCTGAAGAAAAGTGATTCGTTTCGGAACGTGCACAGAGCGAGATCGGTCACGTGTCGCAGGCCCGCGGCCCTTAGCCGGGCGAGCGCGAAGGCAGGCAGGTCGAAGTGCGGCCGTTCGCCGCCGGACGGGATATGGAACAGCGCGTCATTGTCTGGGGCCTGTGCGAGAAACGCTGCCTTGAACTCCGGGCCGACCTCGTAGACCTCGCTGGAGATGGTCGGGCCTATGGCAGCGTGGATGCGCTCGCGCTGTGCGCCGAGGCCTTCCATTTCCGAGATCGTCGCCTCCAGTACGCCACCCAGCGCGCCGCGCCAACCCGCATGGGCCGCGCCCACCACGCGGGCTTGCGGATCCGCAAACAGGACGGGCGCGCAGTCCGCTGCGAGCACTCCGACGGCAAGGCCCGGCGCGCTGGTCACGATCGCATCCGCTTCCGGCGGTTGATCCGCAGGCCAAGGCTCGCTCGTGACGGCGACGTTCGGCGTGTGAGCCTGTCTCGGCGTGATCAGCCGCTCAGGTGCGATGCCGAGATCGGCGGCGGTGCGCGCGCGGTTTTCAATCACGGCGGCACGATCATCATCCGAACCCAGGCCGCAGTTGCGCGAGGCGTAGATGCCGCCGGAGACGCCGCCCTCGCGCGTGAAGAAACCGTGGCGGATGCCCGGCAGGGCTTTCATCAGGTCCGCTTCGATCATCGGTCTTCTCCAAACGGCAGCGGCGCTTCGTTCAAACCCGCCGTCAGCGCCATCACCTTGAACAGCTCGCCCATCTGCGCCGGGTCAGCAAGGCGGCGTGCACCCGAGAGTATATCATACCGCTGCTCTGGTGTGGCGGTGCGCAGCAGGGTCTGGCAACGCGCCTCAAGGCCAAGTTGCAGCAGAAAGCGGCCCTGCGGCATTGGACCGAAGGCCTGGAGGCCTGCAATCTGGGCCTCCCGCGCGAGCTGACGGAAATTGACCTGAGCCGTCAGGTCATGTTCTCCCGGAGCCTCGAAAATGCCGGCATAACGGTGGGCTGAGACGGCCTGAAGCGTGTCGCCGCTCGCGGCTTCGGTGTGTCCGTAGTCGATGAACAGCGCGGCCTGCGGGCCGGACGTGCCACGCCGCGCGATCTCGGCCACCACCGCCCGCGCTGCGGGGCGAAGCTCGGCAATGCCGCCCTCCTCCGGTTCGCTTGGAAGGAGTTCGCGCTCCCTTGCGGTGACCTCCGCCACTCCGCCCTGGGTGAAGTGGAAGCCCTGCACGGCGTCATGACCGACACAACGCTCGCGCCATTCGCTATCCCGCCGCACGAGCTGGCGCACGGGCAGCGCGTCGATGAACTCATTGGCGAGAATGATTGCTGGACCTGGCGGCACGGTGTTCAGCGTCTCGTGCCAAGTCGCGGTGCTGCCCAGCGCGGTCTCCTGCTCGGCACGGAGAACGGGCGAGGTTTCGACCAGATGCAGTTTCAGCGCTTCCCGAAACGCGGGCGATGCCCGCGCCGCGCGCAGCGCATCCGCCGCAAGCGTTCCCCGCCCCGGCCCCAACTCGATCAGCGTGACCGGCCGCGGCGCGCCCATCGTCTGCCAGACCGAGGCCGCCCACAGGCCGAGCAGCTCGCCGAACACCTGGCTGATCTCCGGCGCGGTGATGAAATCGCCCGCGCGCCCCAGCGGCTGCGCTGCGCGATAATAGCCATGCTCGGCCTCGTTGAGGCACGCGTCCATGTAGGCGCTGACCGGGATCGGCCCTTCCGCCGCGATCCGCGCGATCAGCTTGCGCGCCAGCGGCGTTGGCTCCGTTTCGGCGTTGGCGGTTCGCGGGGTCACGGCGTGCGCGCTTCAAATATCGGTTTCCAGAAAATCGCGGGACATAGCGTAGGCGACCGTCTTGGCGACCGATCCGCCTCCCGGCATCAGCGTGGCGTGGTTCACGCCAAGCAGGTGCAGTTCCTTGCGCAGATGCTTCTTGCTCTCGCCCGCGACGATGATCCTTTTCAGATAGGTTTCTGGCCGGCGCAGGAACAGCCGGAGTTCTTCAAGCGGTACGTTGGCGTGACCGTATACCACAAAGTAGGCGTCCATCTGGCTCTGCGGCCGGATGTTGCGAAACGGCTTGAAGCACATCGGCGCTTCGGCCGCCGGGGTCGGCGAGGCGTCGGGGTCGTCGAGCCTGATGCAATAGTCGTCCCGGAACCGCGGGCTGGTGGTCATCGGGATGAGTGCAAGCCGCGAGGCGATCTCGTTGAAATACCACGGGTTGAACGCCCAAACTTGACCGTTGCTCGCTGACATACTTTCAACGGCGAAGAACAGCGCGGCGAGCGGATTGCCGTACCATTCTTGAATGCGGGTTGGCAGCCCCTGCTGATGCCCAAGGATCGGCCACATCTCGTCCGGCACACCTCCCGGCGGGATGAACTCCGCCGCGCGCATCCGGAACTCGCGCAGCAATTCACGCTCCAGCGCCGGGTCTATGCTGCTGCGGTAGAGCGGCGGGAGGAGGCTGTCGTCTTCTGATGCCTGGCCGAGATACCAGGGCCGAACAGGCGCGTCCGCCAGACCGACGCTGAACTCCGTCGAGAAAGCCAGTTCGATGAATTCGCTGACAGTGTGAATTATTGGAGGTGACATGAGCCATCTCGCTTCAAAAATCACGCAGACAGAGAACCTGCGTTACCGCGACGTCCGGATCGTGACCGAAATTTGATCTGCAAGCTAACGCACAGGACTTGAACGCCTTTCGCCGTTCGTCGGCCTCCAATCGTTCATGTCGCCATCTCGCGCGGCGTCGCGCCGCCGGGTTCCGCCATAGGCGCGCCGCGCTGTGCTTGGGGCAGGTTGCGTGCGGCGCTGTCTTGTGGGTCTTGCGCCGGGGCAGCGAGCAGGTTTTTCGCCGGCGGGGCTCGATGGGCCATGACCATCAGCCCGTTGCGCGCGCGCTCCAACGCGGCGATCAGCAGATTCACCAACCACAAAAGCGCCAACAGGGCGCGCAGGCGCAGCTTGCCCGCGCTTTGCTTGAGGGTCTGCCCAACTGTTGCAGCCAGCGGACGGCCCGTTGCGGCGGCATCGGCTCGGCGTTCCGTATTTGCGGTCCCTGGCGCTGATCGCATCAGCGTCTGGATGCGGGCGCCGACGTCTTGTGCCGTCGAGATGCCATTTGCGAGCGCCGCCCGAGGCCCAGAAACAGCGCCGCTCGGCAGCAGGGCGTCGAAGCCGGCGCGCGCGCTCCGCATTGCGCTTGCGATGGCGAAGCCGAGGAAGGAAATCCCGCGCGCCGCAAAACTGACCGCGTTTTCCAGGCCGCGTCCGAAATCGACGCCAACCTGGTCAAACCGGTCCCGTCCTTCCGGCGCCGCGCGCAGGTAGAAGTAGAGGCCGAGGGCGATCATCGGCAGCGAATAGACCATGCCGGTGGACCAGTAGGCGGTCGTGAAGAACTGGCCGTAGTCCCATTCCTTGAAGAATTCAGCGAAGATGCGCACGGCGCCGTAGATCATAAGGAACGCGCCGACCACGATGCCTGGACGCTGCAGCGCGCCGCGCTTGTGCGTCAGGTAACGCAGCGCAATGAACAGCACGATGCCTTCAAGGATCGCTTCGTAAATCTGGGTGGGATGGCGCGGGCCAAACGCATGACCTTCCTCCAGAACGCGCGGCGGAAACTCTACCGCCCAGGGCACGTTGGTCAGCCGGCCGTAGATCTCGCCGTTGATGAAATTGGCGATGCGCCCGAAGAACAGACCGAACGGCGTCGCCGCGGCGGCCAGGTCCATTACGGAAAAGACCGGGATGTTATTGCGCCGCGCGAAGATATAGGTCGCCAGACCGACGCCGAGCAGCCCGCCGTGAAAGGCCATGCCGCCGCCCCAAAGCACGAAAATCTCGAGCGGATTCTCGATGAAGTAGCTCGGCTCATAAAACACCACGAAGCCGAGACGCCCGCCGATGATCGTACCGATCGTCGCGTAGATCAGAAAGTCATCGACCTTGTCGGGCGTGATCGGCGATTGCCCGCCCCAGATCGCGCCGTTGCGGGCCAGCGCGCGCATGTAGAGCCAGCCGATGATCAAGCCGGCCAGATAGGCAAGGCCGTACCATCGGACTTCCAATGGGCCGATGCCGATCGCGACCGGGTCGATCGTCGGAAACGGCAAGGCCATCAGGTGCATCGGCATGTCGTTCATGGCGCTATCTGCCGCTCGAACGCATTTCTGATAATGTTTCAGAAAGTTTAGCTACAAAGCTGAAGATTCGATTAACTTTCAGCCGCCTAGCCGCAGGCTTGATCGATATGCCTCAGCCCTCCATAGTCAAGGGAATAGTCTGTGCGCATGACAACGCTTTGACACCGCACCCTTGCCGAGAGGACGGCCGATGACCCAAACGACCAACAAATTGTTCGATGATTTCGCCAGACTGATGACCGACGCTGCTGGCGCGGCGCAGAGCGCGCGTCAGGAATTCGAGACGCTGGCCCGCGCGCAGATGGAGCGGGTTATCCGCGATCTCGATCTGGTGCAGCGTGAGGAGTTCGAGGCCGTGCGCGAGATGGCGCAGAAGGCGCGCGAGGAGAACGAGGCGCTGAAAAGCCGGATCGCCCGTCTGGAAGCAGCGCTCAATCTGCCGCCAGAGACGCCCGGCGAGACTGGTGGCGCGGGCGGGCCAACCGTTTAGCGCTAGGCAGGATGCGACCGCGCGAAGGCGGATCGCATCCTGCTCGATTGGCAGCCGCTTAGTTGGCGGCTTCCTCGATATAGGTGTTGATCTTTTCGGCAAGCTCCTGATCGGCGCGGCTCGCCTGCGCGATCTCGTTATATTCCTCGATCGAAATGCCGTCGGTTTCCTCGACGGCCTGCGCCATGCGCTGATTGGTCTGCTGCTGGAGCTGCTGGCGCTCCTGGTCGCTCTCCATCGTTTGCATCTGCGACTGATACTCGGTGCGGATGTTCGTCAGCTTCACGGCGGCCTCGGCGAACGACTGCAACTTGTTGTCGCTGAAGTTGCCAGCCTGCTGCGCCTTAGCGGCGGGCGTGGCCATCGGTCCGGCCAGCGCCCCGCCGAGTGCGAGGCCGGCGGCGGCGATAACGGCGATTGGTAGACGGGTGTAAGTCATCATCTGTTCCCTTTGCGATGATTTGGTTTGCGATCACGGCCCGCAGCCGTTGGCGCTGCGTTGGCCTGATCGTGAGACAGGGCTGCCCGGGGGGCGAGTTCCACGGCACGTCAGATCTTTTTTGGAACTTCCCTTGCTTCCGGCCTGTCTCATGGACCTGAGGGAACCGGCGAGGAGACAGGCGTGGACGAAACGAGCTGGCTGATTGCGCGAGAGATTCCGCGATTGCGGCGCTATGCGCTGAGCCTGGTCAACGAACCCGAGACCGCCGACGATCTGGTGCAGGACACGCTGGAGCGCGCGATCCGCAAGCGCAGCCAGTGGCGGCGGCACGGCTCGATCCGGTCGTGGCTATATCGCATTCTCTACAACGTGTTTGCGAACCGATGCGCGGCGAATGCCAAATACAATGGCAATGTGGGTCTGGACGATGCGCCGCAACTCTCCTCGCGGGCGACACAGGAGGACCGGGTCCATTGCCGCGACATTGCCGAGGCGATGCAGCGGCTGCCCGAGGATCAGCGCGCCGCCATCGCGCTCACGGCGATCGAGGGGCTGTCCTATGATGAAGCCGCCGAGGTTCTGGATATTCCGATAGGTACGCTCAGATCGCGCCTGTCGCGCGGACGCGAGGCGTTGCGTATCATGTGCCCCGAGCAGGCGCATCCAGACCATCGGGAGGCGGAGGCCAATATGCATCGCCCGCCTCTGCGGAGGGTGAAGTGATATGAGCGAAAACGAACCCCTGAGCGAACTGGACCTTCTGGCTTACGCCGACGGGCTGCTGGACAAGGATCCGCAGCGCAAGGCGCGGGTCGAGCAAGGGCTGGCCAGCGCGCCGGAGGCGGCCGAGCGGGTCGCCGCGTTCCGCAGGCAGACTGAGGCGCTGCGGGCGGCCTATGGGCCGCGCGCGAGTGAGCCGGCGCCGGATCGCCTGTATGACGTTTTGAGGCCGACGGCGGCGCCACGCCGGCGGCGAGTTGCGGGTATGCGCGCTGCGGCGATTGTCGCGATCACTCTGGCGGCTGGCTTGGCAGGCTGGCAGTTGGGGAAGGGCAGCTGGCCGGAGCAACAGCTTTCGCAGGAGCGCTTGCCGTCGGTGCTGCGCGAAGCCGCGCTCGATGAGCGCGTGCGCTGGCGGAAGCTGCCGATGGCGGCCGGCGGCCTGGGCGGCGGCGCGTTGCGCTGGGAACAGAATGGCGTGGCGCTGAGCCTGCCGGCCCCCGATTTGTCCGCGATGGGATATGCCCTCACCGGCCGGCGGAATTTCGCCGATGGCGAGATGCAAGCGGTTGGGCTCAGTTATGCCGGCGGCAACAGAGCAAATCTGAGGCTCCTGATCGCGCCGTCGACTTCCGGCGGGGCGCAAACGGAAGAGATTGCGAAAGCGGGCGGTCTTCGGTTGGTGTATTGGTCGCAAGGCCCGCTCACCGTTGCCCTGCAGACCGATGGCGAGACTGGCGACATCAAATTGCTGGCGCGCCAAATCCGGGACGTGATCGCCCGGCAGGCGCCATTGCAGGATCGTCGGCAGCGGGAACTGCCGCCCGACAAGGTTGAGATGACGGCTGATGCGGCGGGGCCGCAGACGCCGCAGCGCAATGAACTGCCGGCTACCCACACCATCATCGGGACCGACACCGTGATCGAATAGCGAAGCGATCTTGGCGGGGCGCTGATGCGGCCGGAATCAGCGCTTTTTGAAACTGAGAATGTTCGCGCCACCCGTGTTTTCATGGACCATGTCCACGCCCATGGACGCAGCTAAGCTGCGGGCTGCTTCGATCTGTTGTGGCTGCAGTGGTGGCTCAACGCCCTCATCTGAAATCGAAACGGTCATCCCGGCTGTGAGCACCAGTTCATCCAGCAGCTTTGAAATGCGATGCACATAGAAGCGGTTTACCATTGGTCTGTCCGTTCCCCTCGATCATGTTCCCATTGAGCTTGACTGCAGCCAAGCCGCTGTGTGAACGCAAATTTCGCTTTTGTTTATCTGCCTGAAGGCGTATTACACGTTGAAAGGATGAAGCGCCACCCCTATGGCTGCCAGCGTGCAATGTTGTGGGAGATCGTAATGAACTTGTTCCGCATCGTATATTATAGCGAGCGCAATCACTCCACGGCCCTGGATTTGCGCACGCTAATCGCAACATGTCACAAGAACAACACTGCTCGTTCCATTACCGGGTTGCTTCATTTCAACGGAGCATATTTTATTCAGGTGCTTGAGGGCGCAAGAGCTGATGTGAGCGATATTTACCATCGTATTGCAGTTGATCCGCGCCATATCAATGTGATCTTGATTTCGGCAACCGATGCGCGCGAGCGAATTTTCCCGACATGGTCGATGGGGCTGCATGAAGGCGTCGATGAGCGAAGCCGCGAAATTTTCTTGCGATATTTTTCGAAAGAGCGGGTCGATCCGGAAACGGTGAATGTGGATAGTCTTTTAGATGTCCTGCAGGATTTGTCGAGCGAAGTGGTCTAAGCTACCCTTTTCCGATAAAGGTCTCTTCCAAGCGGGCGATCTGCTCCAACGCTAACATTTTTAAACTTCGATAGCCGATTCCTACGTCATCCCTTTCGATCTGCGCGCGCCAGAAGGCGAACAGCGGCTGAAACGGATGCGCGGCAAGGAAATCATGCATCTGCCTCAAGATAATCGGATCTGTTCGGGCGAGGAACTCGATATGGTCTTGCACCGCTCCAATTGGCGGCTCCGACGGAGCTGCGTCGATTTTCCGCCGCGGGGTAATCTCATCAAGTTGTGCAACATACGCGTAATCCTCCTGGACGTCGCCAAGATGCTGATCCGGATCATGCATGAGGCCAGAGGGGAGCGTGCAAGACGTATACTCTTCTAACAGTCGTATAAGGCGGTTGCGCGCCATCGCTGCCACCAGCTCTCGCGGATGCTCGTAGCCAGTTAGCACCGACAGGGTCTGGCCCAAGGTTTTGGCCTTAACGGTGAAATACTGGTTCGTCACTTGACCCGTGAACACGCAATGACGCCTTACGCGTTGCTGGATAGATTCTTGAATATCCCGCTCGATACCCTTCGACACGCGCACAGTGAATGGGTGGCTCGGCTGCAACACAAGTCGCGCTTGGATGTCTCCAGCTTCTGTATTGGATGCCAAGATGATCGCATCATGTTGCATGGTCCCTATGATCCAGGCGACGTAGTCGTCAGAGGCTCCGCCGCTGACGATGCAGATCGCACCAGTCGGATTTCTGGACAACCAATCAGACGCCGGTTCTATCACTGCTGGGCTCATTTTCGCCAAAAGCAAACTGTTACGGTGGCGATGCTAGGCTTGGCAAAAGGTGGTTAGCAGCGCGGTCGGCACCGATCGGTCAACGCCTGCAGATTCAACGCCACGCTGTGTTAGCTGGATGGCGTAATCAGTCGAGACACATCGCATTCTTTATTGGTGGATTGATGAGTCAAAAAAAGGACCGGACAAGTGAGTCGGCGATGCTTCCGCCCATTCGCGTTCATGGCCGGGGCGGATTTCATAGAGCGATGCGTCTGCCAGCGCCACCGCGGCGCAGTGTAATCAAAGCTGCAAGTATGGCTTCTATCCTGTTGGCCGTCGTCATCGCTGGTGGATATAGTGCCATCTCTCTGTCGATCGCGCCTGCGACTTCGCTTTACGTCTATGTTTCTAGCAACCAACGTGAGACGAACTTGGTCGCGGGTCTGACGGAAGAACCGGTTACAGGGTCTCAGATAAATGAGCGAGCCTCACCGGCGCATCAGCAGACTGTCGAGGATGTTATCGGGCCAGTACCCGACGCGCCCGATGTCGCTAACTTGCCGCCTGTCACGACGTCGTCTGTGCCGATAGGTCAGACACAACAGAAGTCTGAAGAACAGGTTGCAAATATATTTGTGGAGACAACTGATCAAGCGGACGAGTCGGACAAGACTTTGGCGGGTTCGTCCGACGTTAGTAGCGAACAGCACCGAGCCGTAGCCAATGAAACGCGCGGCGATGGCGGGGAGATTCCAAAGCAGCAGGATGCTATGGAGGCTTCTGAGCAGGGCTTCGGGCGCGTCGACAACACGAATGCGGGATTTGGCGCTGGACAACCGGTGCCTATGGTTCCTGTAGATGAGCAGACCGGAAACCGTATTGCGGCTTTGGGAGACCCGGAGCCGAGCGAAGAATCAATGGCGTTGGAGCCTGCGTCGGACCCAGCGGCTCCCGTTGAGATGGATGAGAATGACACACCAGACATCGGAACCGCAAACGAGCCCGAGACCTCTTCCGACTGCGATCTTGAGGCTTTGCGTGCGGTGGTTGAGCGAACAGTGATACGATTTCGGGTGGGAAGCTCCGAAGTACCTGACCGCTTCTCGAGCGATCTTCGTGCATTGGGTGAGTTAGTTGAAGATTGTCCCGACGCTCGGATCGAGATTGCCGGTCATAGCGACCCGCTCGGCTCGGAAGGAGTGAACTTTGAGTTGAGTTGGGAGCGTGCCGAGGCGGTGGCGACTGCGTTAACCGACCTGGGCTTTCAGGCGTCGCCGTATATCACGGTTGGTTATGGCGCTAGACAGCCGCTCAAAAAAGTCTCTCTGCCGCCGGTCGAACTGGAGCAGATCGCGGACGCCAGCGAGCAGACAGCGGACCCAGAACTGGCACAGCGGCGCCGCCGCGAATTGCAGGAGCTGCGTCGTCAAGAGTTGATACGGTTAAATGCTGTGAACAGGCGCGTGCAGTTTAAGATCAGGTAGGAACCAGGTGTTGTTAGCAGAGATTACGGCTTTGGTTCTCGCTGGTGCGCTAATCGGTTTCTTTACGGCCAGAGTGATCTACAAGGCGCAAACCACGGCCGCGTTGAGCGAGCTAAGGCGAAATTTGCGTAGAATGCAGAACCGTTTACGCGAGACCACCCGCGAAAGCACTGTCCGCGACCCAAGGCGGCACAGGGATCAGCGGTTCCGCTAGAGACAGCGCGTTCTCATACACCAGACGATTTCCCCGTGGACGATCGCCGCCCCGGCTTGCGCGACTCAGGGGCCGCTGCTACCCGAAAACCTGTTTTGGGCAAATCACTTGTAGTGAGGATGGGGAAGTTCGGCGTCACCCCTGTGTTTCGCAGAGGCCGCGGCAAGTCTATGCCTGGCCTCAAGGGCAAATGATCGAAAATGACGGGCGGAAAGACAGGGCATGGCATTTTCCCAACCGATTTACGAGCGCATGGCGCATCCGGTCGATCTGGTGGAACAAATCGCGTCGGCGCAGGACTGGCCGTTCGAACGCAGCGCCGAGGATGAACTGACGCTGGCCGTGGCGGGGTCGTGGAGCGACTATCACATCTCGCTGAACTGGCGCGATGATCTTGAATCGCTGCATCTGGCGTGCACTTTCGACCTGAAGGTGCCGCGCGCCCGCCTGGACGAAGTTTACCGGTTGCTGGCGCAGATCAACGAGCAGCTCTGGGTCGGCCATTTCGATTTCTGGGCGCATGAGGGGCTGCTACTCTATCGCCATGCGCTGCTGCTGACCTCGGCGGACCCGACGCCGCACCAATGCGAGAGCCTGTTGAACGCCGCTCTGGAAAACTGCGAGCGATATTATCAGGCGTTCCAGTTCGTTGTCTGGGCCGGACGCCGCGCGAATGAAGCGCTCGCTGGCACGATGTTCGAGACCGAGGGGCAAGCGTGATACACTCCCGGCAAAACGGGGCGAGCCTGTGATGCCGGAACATCCCGACGCGTTTTTCGTGAGTGAACCGATCCTACTCGTCGGCGCAGGGCGCATGGGCGGCGCGATGCTGAAGGCGTGGCTGCGCAGCGGCATGAACCCTGAGCAGATTTTCGTCGTCGATCCCGGCGCGCCAGCCGACACAGAAGCGATGCGCGGCCAGCATGGGTTCAGCATCGCCGCTGATCCCGCAGCGGTCACGACGACGCCGGGGATCATCATTATCGCGGTCAAGCCGCAGCAGATGGACGATGTGCTGCCGGGCCTGGGGCGCCTGATGGGCGGGCAAACCGTGGCCATGTCGATCGCGGCCGGGCGCACGGTCGAGAGCATCTCCCGGCATCTCGGGCCGCACCGGGCGATCGTCCGCGCCATGCCGAACACGCCTGCGGCCATTGGACGCGGTATGACGGTCGCCTTCGCCAATGCTGACGTGACGCCGGAACAGGCGCGGATGTGCGCCGAACTGCTTGGCGCGGTCGGCGAGGTCGCCTGGATCGAGGATGAGAGCCTGATGGATGCGGTTACCGCTGTCTCTGGCTCCGGCCCAGCTTATGTGTTTCTGTTGACGGAATGCCTGGCCGATGCGGGCGTCGAGGCGGGTCTCCCGCGTGCTCTGGCCGAGCGACTGGCCCGCGTCACGGTGCAGGGCGCGGGCGCGCTGATGGCGCAGAGCGACGATCCGGCGGGAAAGCTGCGCGAGAATGTGACGTCTCCCGGCGGCACGACTGAAGCGGCCCTGACGGAGCTGATGGGCGAGCCGGGCATGCGCGAGCTTATGAAGCGGGCCGTGGCCGCGGCCGTGCGCCGCTCCAGAGAGTTGTCCGGCTAGCCAATTCCCGCTATGGCAGGACTGTCCGTGCATGGAGCGCGCGGTCTTTTCATGGTTGCATCTTTAAGCGCGAAACCGATTTCCACTTTTGCTGAAAATGCTCCGGGCGAGGTGTGATGAAGGTTCTGCTGACGGGCGTTGCCGGGTTCATCGGCTTTCATGTCGCCAAGGCGCTTCTTGACCGGGGCGATCAGGTCGCCGGCGTCGACAATCTCAATGACTATTACGATGTCCGGCTGAAGGAAGCCCGCCTCGCGCAGCTTGAAGGGCGCAACGGCTTCCGCTTCATCCGCGCCGATCTCGCCGACCGCGAGGCAACGGCGCAGATCTTCCTCGAAGAGCGGCCCAACCGTGTTGTCCACCTTGCCGCGCAGGCAGGCGTCCGCTACTCGCTGGAAAATCCGCACGCTTACGCCGATTCAAACATCGTCGGGCAATTGAACATCCTAGAAGGGTGCCGCCATGGCGAGGTCGAGCACCTGGTTTATGCTTCATCCAGTTCGGTCTATGGCGCGAACACGAAGATGCCGTTCAGCGTGCATCACAACGTCGATCACCCCTTAAGCCTGTACGCCGCGACGAAGAAAGCCGGCGAGCTGATGGCGCATACTTACGCGCACCTGTACCAGTTCCCGGTTACGGGCCTGCGTTTCTTCACGGTCTACGGCCCGTGGGGCCGCCCGGACATGTCGCCGTTCATCTTCACGAAGAAGATCATCGCCGGCGAGCCGATCGATGTGTTCAACCACGGCAAGCATGCGCGCGATTTTACCTACATCGACGACATCACAGAGGGCGTTGTGCGCGTGGTGGACCGCGTGGCCGCGCCAGACCCGGCATGGGACAGCGCCGCGCCGGACCCGGCAACCTCCAGCGCGCCTTATCGCATCTACAATATCGGTAATAATCAGCCGGTGCCGCTGATGACCTACATCGAGACGATCGAGCGCGCGGTCGGCAAGGAAGCGAAAAAGAACTTCCTGCCGATGCAGCCCGGCGACGTGCCGGAGACCTATGCGGATGTGGACGATCTGGCGCGCGATGTCGGTTTTCGGCCGTCGACCCCGCTGGATGAGGGCATTTCGCGCTTCGTGGCGTGGTACCGCGACTTTTATGGGGTCTAACACCTTTCCCAATCAATCTGGACCACGTCATTGCGAGGCCCGTAGGGCCGAAGCAATCCAGCGGTGACTGTTGGATGTTCTGGATTGCTTCGCTGCGCTCGCAATGACAAGGGTTTAGCAGAGTCGATCTTTATCCCACGTGCTACAGTGGCACAGAGGCGCTGATGCTCGGCTATCTCACGCTCATTCTCGTCTGCCAATTGATTGGCG
>CAZYUT010000009.1:25567-34489 GCA_964650735.1 uncultured Hyphomicrobiaceae bacterium | reverse complement strand
AGCCCATCACGACCACGATGCCGTGCGCCTTCGCCGCGGCCTGAATGTCGGCCAAGCCGTTTTCGCTTAAGTTCACCGCGTTGGCGCGCAGTTTCGCGTGGATTTCGTTGCCCAGCGCCATGTCGCCCCCAGGGCGCAGCCGCCATATCCACGTGGGATAACCGGGTAGAAATGCTTCCGGGAACACAATCAGATTTGCGCCCGCACCGGCGGCTTCAGCAATCGTTTCAACAGCTACGGCGATTGTCTTGGTCAGGTCCAGAAGGACAGGCGGCTTCTGGACAATGACGATTTTCATCTTGGATGGCTCCAAAATTGTTTTAACACGCATTTCTAGAGCCTGTTCAACGAAATCCGAATCGCTGAACAGGCTCTAAGTTCTTGTTTTGTCGCACTTTCTGACGCAAAACCGGTGCCCACTTTTGCTGAAAGTGCTCTAGAATAAACGCGCATCAGCCGTCTGACGCTTCCAAAATCGATAATGCAAGCGACCGCCACTGATCAGGTGCGCAGCAGCTCGTTGATCGAGGTCTTGGCGCGGGTGCGCTCATCAACGCGCTTGACGATCACGGCGCAATAGAGCGACGGCCCGGGCGCGCCGTCGGGTAGCGGCTTGCCGGGCATCGTGCCGGGCACGACCACGGAGAAGGGCGGCACCTCGCCCATATGCACTTCGCCGGTGGTGCGGTCGATGATCTTCGTGGACGCGCCGAGATAGACGCCCATCGACAGCACCGAGCCTTCGCGCACGATCACGCCCTCGGCGACCTCCGCGCGCGCGCCGATGAAGCAGCCGTCCTCGATGATGACCGGGTTGGCTTGCAGCGGCTCCAGCACCCCGCCGATACCCGCGCCGCCGGAGATATGAACGTTCTTGCCGATCTGCGCGCAGCTTCCGACCGTCGCCCAGGTGTCGACCATCGTTCCTTCATCGACATAGGCGCCGAGGTTCACGAAGCATGGCATCAGCACGACATTCGGCGCGATATAGGCGGAATGGCGCACGGCGCAGTTCGGCACCGCGCGAAAGCCCGCCTCGCGGAAGCGCGCATCGTCCCATCCGGCGAATTTCGAGGGCACCTTGTCCCACCAGGACGCGCCGCCGGGGCCGCCGGAGATCGTCGTCATGTCGTTGAGGCGGAACGATAGCAGCACGGCCTTCTTCAGCCATTCGTTGACCTGCCAGCCCTCGGCGGTCGGCTCGGCCACGCGCCCTTCCCCGGAGTCGAGCATCTTGAGCGCGGCGTCTACCGCCTCGCGCACCTCGCCCTGCGTGCCGGTGCCGATTTCGTCGCGCCGCTCGAACGCCTGCTCGATGACTCCGCGGATCTCCGTCATGGGCTTGTCCCTCGGTCCGGTTCCTGCTCGCCGCCTGTTTCGCTGTCCCCGTCCGTCTTGTCAACGTTCTCTGGCGGGGCAACGATTGGCCCGAGCGCGGTGAGGAAGCCCGCGAGATCGTCGGTCAGGTGATGCACATGCGGCGGTAGCGGCCGGTTCGGGCTGATTGTCCGTTGGGCGGGATGGTCGGCGTAGGAGGAATGGACGAGGACTGTCACCATCCCAAGAGCATGCGCCGTTTCCAGGTTGTGCGGCAGGTCCTCGAACATGGCTGACCGCTGCGGCGCGATTCCGTGGGTGCTGCAGAAGCGGTCGAAGGCGTGACGCGTCGGTTTGGGGATGTAATCTGACGCGGCGATGTCGAAAATATCGTCGAACAGGTGCAGCACGCCGAGCTTCCCCGCCACCCGCTCGGCATGACGGCGCGAGCCGTTCGTGAAGATGTAGCGTTTGCCGGGCAGCGCCTGCGCCGCCTCGGCCAGATCCGGGGCGGGCTGGATCGGGCTGAGGTCAATGTCGTGGACGTAATCGAGAAAGTCGCTCGGCCGGACGCCATGCTGCTGCATCAGCCCGGCTAGCGTCGTGCCAAACGTGTAATAATAATGTTTTTGTATTCGGCGCGCTTCTTCCGGAACCACGTCTAGATAATTGGCGATGAACTCGCCCATGCGCTGGTCAACCTGCACGAACAGATTGCTATCGGCCGGATACAGCGTGTTATCCAGATCGAAAACCCAAGTGTCGACCTCACTAAAGGCCGCCAAGTCGCGCGCGTTTGATGTCATGCGCTTTCCTTCTGAGGCGCCTGAGTGGCTGTCTCGGCTTTCAGTAACGTGCCTGCGCCATGAGCCGTGAACAACTCAAGCAGCACCGCGTGCGGCACCTTGCCGTTGATGATGACGACGCCCTCGACGCCGGCTTCCACCGCCGCCATGCAGGTCTCGATCTTCGGGATCATGCCGCCAGTGATCGTGCCGTCAGCGATCATCTCGCGGGCCTGCCCCGTCGTGAGCGAGGGCACCAGCTCGCCCTTTGCGTCCAGCACCCCGGCGACGTCGGTCAGGAGCAGCAGGCGCTTGGCCTTCATCGCCCCGGCCAGCGCGCCGGCAAACGTGTCCGCGTTGATATTATAGGTCAGGCCGTCGCGCGCCACCCCGAGCGGCGCCACCACCGGGATCAGGTCGCTCGCGGTGATGACATCGACGATATGCGGATTGACCGCCTCCGGTTCGCCGACGAAGCCAAGGTCGATCAAACGCTCGATGTTGGACTCCGGATCGCGCACTGTGCGCTCAAGCTTGCGCGCGGTCATCAGGTTGGCGTCCTTGCCGGAGATCCCGCAGGCCTTTCCGCCGACGCGGTTGATCATCCCGACGATCTGTTTGTTGATCGAACCCGCCAGGACCATTTCGACGACATCCACGGTCTCGCGGTCGGTGATGCGCAGGCCGTCAGCGAACTGGCTCTCGATGTTGAGCCGCTTGAGCAGCGACTGGATTTGCGGCCCGCCGCCATGGACCACGATCGGCCGCACGCCCGACTGCTTGAGCATCACGATGTCCCGCGCGAACGTCTCGCCCAGCGCAGGATCGCCCATCGCGTGGCCGCCATATTTCACGACCACGGTCTGGCGGTCATAACGCTGCATGTAAGGCAGCGCCTCGGACAGTACCTTCGCCTGCATGGCCGGCAGGATCCCGCCATCGCTATCAGACATTCTTAACTCCTTACGGTCTGCCCCATTTGAGTACCCCGCACAGCCCGCCGCGACAACCGCGCAGCGGCACCGCGCCCGAAAATCGCGCCGCGCCGAGGGGCTGACATATTTCGGCTTCGGTCTTGGGGAATCGTGTGCATTATGTCACACACAAGTGCGCGGTTGCGAAGGGGTAGACGCCGCCGCCGGGAGAGGACAGGTTGCGTATGACGGAACGGGCACGGGCCGCAAACGAACTCCAGCACTCGGCCTATTTCGCTCACACCGTGCGGCGGGCATATTCCATCGCGGCGAGGCGGGGCAGCGCGGTCGTGGGGCTGGAGCATTTTCTCTATGCGCTGCTTGATGATCCCGATGCGCTTGCGCTGATGGAGGGCTGCGACGCCGACATCGCCTCGATCCGCGTCGAGCTGGGGAACGCGATAGAGAAGAACCCGCCGCGCGAAGTGCTTGGTAAGGACGAAACTCCGCACGCGGGAAAGGGATTGCGTCATGTCCTGCAGGTCGCGCAGAAGGGCGCGCGCGAGTCCGGGCGTGCGGAACTGGACGGCGCTATCGCCCTCGCTGCGCTGGTGGTGCAGAGCGATGCGCCCGTGGCGCGGCTTCTGAACAAGCACGGGCTCAGCTTCGGCAGGGCGCTTGGCTGGATCGATGCGCAGAACGGGCGTAGCGCGGCTCCGCCCGCCACGCAGCCTGAAAGCCCGCAAATGCCGCGTGCGCCAAAGCCGCAACCTGCGCCGCCGCAGCGGCCTATCCCCGCTAAGCGTCAAGCCCCGCCCCCGAGACCGCTGGAGCCTTCCGGCCCCCAGCCCACGCTGGAAGACATGCTGGCGACGATCCGCGAGGTCTTCGAGGAAGATGAGGAAGCGGCGCTGCCCAGGGAGCGTGAGCCGGCTCTGCCCCGTCAACCTGCCGAACCGAACCGGGCCCCTGGCGCGGACCGCGGCCAGCCCGCAGCCAAGCGCCCGCCCGCTGCCGCCGCGCATCGCCGGCGCTCAGGGCCGAATGACGCTGCGGGCCCGCAGGATAAGCGTCGCGCCGCCCCAACGGCGCGCGCAGAGCCGCAAGCGGGGTCAATGCCCGGTCATCTGGTCGAGCGCATCCCGCGAACCATGCAGGAGGGCGAGCGCGAGCATGTGGAGGTGCGCATCGGCCGCGACGCGACCGAGGAGCTTCTCAAAGGTCTGCAGGGGCGCGGCGCCACGCATGTCCACGGCGTGACCGTGACGCGCGCAATGAGCCTCTATCTCCGCGCGCCGGACGGCGGCTTCATGATCGAGCCGATAATGCCGGAGACGCAATGGGTGTTCGACCGCCCGAGCTTTCTGGGAAGCGAGCCCTTCGGACGCTGGGAATGGGTCGTCCTGCCAATGAAGCGGGGCAGCCGCAAGCTCCAGCTTGTCGCCGCGGCGCGCAGCGTCGACGAAAACGGCATGATCGGCGATGTCGCGCTGCCCGAGCAGGTGATCGAGGTGCGGGTGAAGATCAACTGGGCGCGTCACCTGAGCAAGGCCGCGCTCTGGGCCGGCCTGGCGATCGCGGGCGGCGTCCTCTCCCAGATCGTGATGCAGTATTTACCAAGCCTGACAGGTTAACCGGCCCACATCTGCCACGCGATCGCCACGAGCGCCAGCGCGCCCGCCCAGATGCCCAGCCGCCCCCATCGTCCGCGCTTGTCGGTCGCCGCGCCGAGCCGTGCCACGGTCTCCTCATCCAGCCGCAAGCCGCGTTCGCTCATCTCCGCGAGGCTCTTGCCGACCTTGTTGGCCTGCTCTGAAAGCTGCGGTACGGCGGCGAGAAATTCGGCCAGGTTGACCGCGCCCTCCGCCGCTTCGCGCAGGCGGGCGGATGCGCCCATTTCGGTGGTCATCCAGTCGCGCACGACCGGCCCGGCTGCGTCCCACATGTTCAGCCGGGGATCGAGCGAGCGCGCGACGCCCTCGACCACCACCATCGTCTTTTGCAGCAGCAGCAGTTCGGGCCGCGTGCGCATGTCGAACATCTCGGTGACTTCGAAAAGCTGCCCGAGCACCCGCCCCATCGAGATTTCCTCGGCGGTGCGGTCCTTAAGCGGCTCGCCGATGGCGCGCAGCGCCTGCGCGAAGGTCGCCACGTCCTGATGCGCGGGTACGTACCCGGCCTCGAAATGCACGCGCGCACAGCGCATGTAGCTGCGCGTCAGGAAGCCGTAGAGAATTTCCGCGAGGAAGCGTTTTTCCTGCGGGCCGAGCCGCCCCATGATGCCGAAGTCGATGGCGATGATGCGCCCGCTGAGATCGACGAACAGGTTGCCCTGATGCATGTCGGCGTGGAAGAAGCCGTCGCGCATCGCGTGCCTGAGGAAGGCGCGGATGATGTTGGTGCCGAGCTGGCGGCGGTCCAGGCCGGCGCGCTCGATGGCGGGGACGTCGCCGAGCGGGATCGCATCGATCCACTCGATCGTGAGTACCCGGCGCGAGGTGCGCGTCCAGTCGATCGCGGGAACGCGGAAGTCGGTGTCGCTATGTCGGGTGATATTGTCGTGCATCTCCGACAGACCGGCGGCCTCCATCCGCAAGTCCATCTCCAGCTCGACCCACTCCGCCAGCGTGTCGACCACCGCGACCGGGCGCAGGCGGCGGGTGGGCGGATGAAGGCGTTCGATCAGGCGCGCGGCGAAATAAAAGGTCTCCAAGTCGCGCTGGAACCGCCGCTCTATGCCAGGGCGCAGCACCTTGACGGCGACGTCGCGCGGCGGTGCGCCCGGTTCCTTGATCCGCGCCTTGTGCACCTGCGCGATCGAAGCGGCCGCGACCGGCGGGCCGAAGCTGTCGAATAACCGGTCCACGTCGACGCCGAACGATTCGGTGATTGCGCGCTTGGCATGCTCCGTCGGGAAGGGCGGCAGCTTGTCGCGCAGCGCGGACAACTCGGTCGCCAGCTCCAGCCCAACGATGTCCGGGCGGGTCGCGAGAAACTGGCCGAGCTTGATATAGCTGGGACCTAGCGCCGCGACGGCCTTTGACAGCTCACCCGGCTTGCCCTGCCGCGGCCTCCCGATCCGGGTGCGCCGCAACAGCTTGAGCGGGCCGGGTACCGGCTTGTCCTCGGGAAGCGCACGTATGACATTCGGCAGCAGGACGAGTCCCGCGCGCGCCAGCCGGTAGATGTGTAGGAGCGCCTTCACGCTTTAACGTTGCCCCCGCTTTGCGCGGTGTATGGAGTGTCAGAGCCGCCAGCCGGAGTGGATCGCGGCGACCCCGCCGGTAAGGTTGCGGTACTGCACGCGTGCGAAACCAGCGGCCTTCACTTCATCGGCGAAGGTGTCCTGATCCGGGAACCGCGCGATGCTTTCGACGAGATACTGGTATGCTTCCCGCTCGCCCGCGACCATGTCGCCAAGCCTTGGTATGACATAAAAGGAGTAAAGTTCGTAAATGTTGTCGAGGATAGGGGCCTGGACTTGCGAGAATTCCAGGCACAGGAAGCGCCCGCCGGGCCGCAGCACGCGGTAGGCCTCGGCCAGCGCGCGGTCGCGGTTGGTCACGTTGCGGATGCCGAACGCGATGGTGTAGGCGTCGAAGCTGCAGTCGGGAAACGGCAGCGTCTCGGCATTGCCCTGAACAAGGCTGAGCCGCCGGGCCAGCGCCGTGCCCGCGAAGCGGCGGCGTCCGGCATCGAGCATCTCTGCGGAGATATCGCAGATCACCGCTGTCGCCTGCGGACCTGTCACATTCAGAAATCGGCGCGCGATGTCGCCGGTTCCGCCCGCGACGTCGATCAGCCGGAAAGCGCGGTCTTTGGGCGGCGAGAGCCAGGCGATCATGTCGCCCTTCCACAGCCTGTGCAGCCCGCCCGACATGAGATCGTTCATGAGGTCATAGCGATCCGCGACCCGCGCGAACACATTGTTCACGAGGGCCTGCCGTTCGGCGGCGCGGACCTGCTGGAAGCCGAAGCTCGCGGTGTCCGAAGCGTCTGATTTGATGGTGTTATCGTTCGTCATGCGCGCGACCATAGCGCAGGGCGCGGGCTGTTGCTATCGTTAGCGCGCCCGCGCCCAGAGACGAAATCGCGCAGCGGAGCCTTGATCCGAGATGCCTGAACTGCCCGAAGTGGAGACCGTTTGCCGGGGCCTTGCGCCGGTGATGGAGGGCGCGCGCTTCGCCGCGGTGGAGTTGCGCCGGGCGGACTTGCGGTTTCCGTTCCCCGACGGCTTCGTGCAGCATCTCGTCGGCCAGCGCGTGGAGCGGCTGGAGCGGCGCGCGAAGTATCTACTGGCGCATACCGAAAATGTCGTGCTGGCCATGCATCTGGGCATGAGCGGGCGGTTTTCGATCACCGCGCCAGCGAAGGGCGCGCCGCTCAGTGCGGCACCGGTGCAGCCGGGTGAATTCGTCCACGCGGCGGGGAACCTGCCCGCGCATGACCATGTCGTGTTCGATTTCGATTCAGGAGCACGCATCGTCTACAATGATGCGCGCCGATTCGGCTATATGACGCTCATGCGCCCACGGGAGGTGGAGGCGCATCCGCTGCTACGTGATCTCGGGCCGGAGCCGCTCGGCGCAGACCTGACACCCGCCCATTTGGCGGCGCGCGGCCACGGCCGTATCCAGCCGCTCAAGAGTTTTCTGCTCGACCAGCGGAACGTCGCGGGGCTCGGCAACATTTATGTCTGCGAGGCGCTGCACCGCGCGCGCCTGTCACCATTCGCTCCGGCGGGCCGGCTTGCCACGGCCACAGGACGGCCTTCTGCAGGCGCAAAGCGGCTGGCGGCGGCGATTCCAGAGGTGTTGCGTGCGGCGATCGCGGCGGGAGGCTCCAGCCTGCGCGATCATCGCCGCACTGACGGCACGCTCGGTTATTTCCAGCATGCCTTCGCGGTCTATGACCGCGCGGGCGAACCTTGTCCGCGCCGGGATTGCGGTGGATCGGTGCAACGCGCGGTTCAAAACGGCCGTTCAACCTTCTATTGTCCGCGCTGCCAGCGATGACGCGAGGCAGGGGATCACAAGGGGGAACTCTCCATGACTTACGAGACGATCATCGTCGAAAAGCGCGGCCGCGTCGGACTCATCACGCTGAACCGGCCCGAAGCGCTGAACGCGCTGAACGAAACGATGATGCTCGAACTGGGCCGCGCGCTCGATGCGTTTGAGGCCGAGGCGAATATCGGTTGCATCGTCCTTACGGGCTCGGAGCGCGCCTTCGCCGCAGGCGCCGACATCAAGGAGATGCAAGGCAAGGTTTTTCCGGCGACCTATCGCGACGATTTCCTGAGCAGCTGGGACCGGGTGACGCGCACGCGCAAGCCAGTGATCGCGGCAGTGTCGGGTTACGCGCTCGGCGGCGGCTGCGAACTGGCCATGATGTGCGACTTTATCTTGGCATCGCCCACGGCCAAGTTTGGCCAGCCGGAGATCACGCTGGGGATCATCCCGGGCGCAGGCGGAACGCAACGGCTCACCCACGCTATCGGCAAATCGAAGGCGATGGAGATGTGTCTGACGGGACGCAATATGAACGCCGAAGAAGCCGAGCGGGCCGGGCTCGTCAGCCGGATCGTTTCGAGCGGCGATCTGGTCGAGGAGGCGATCCGCACGGCCGAGAAGATCTCGGACCTGTCAATGCCTGCCGTGATGATGGTCAAGGAGAGCGTGAACAACGCGTTCGAGATGGGCCTCACCGCCGGGACGCGGACCGAGCGCCGGCTGTTTCACAGCCTGTTTGCGACAGCGGACCAGAAGGAAGGCATGGCGGCATTTGCCGAAAAACGCAGCCCCCAGTTCAAGCACAAGTAACAAGTATCTGCCAGATTGCGCGCGGTTAATGCTGTAATTTGACATCCGTCAAGCGACAATTCGCCCGTTCACACCGAGTTGACC
>CAZYUT010000009.1:18001-25467 GCA_964650735.1 uncultured Hyphomicrobiaceae bacterium | reverse complement strand
CGAATAGGTCGGTAGGGGAGCGAGAAGCATGTTCGGTTTTGAAGCGCTCGAATTGGCGCGTTTCCAATTCGCATTCACCGTCGCCTTTCACATCATTTTCCCGTCCTTCACGATCGGGCTGGCCAGTTATCTGGCCGTGCTTGAAGGGCTGTGGTTGTGGAAGAAGGACGACGCCTATCTGCAGGTTTTCAACTATTGGAAGACGATCTTCGCCGTGGCGTTCGCGATGGGCGTGGTGTCCGGCATCGTGATGTCGTACCAGTTCGGCACGAACTGGTCGGTGTTCTCCGACAAGGCCGGCCCGGTGATCGGCCCTCTGATGGGCTACGAGGTGCTGACAGCGTTCTTCCTCGAAGCGGGCTTCCTCGGGATCATGCTGTTCGGCTTGAACCGCGTGGGGCCGAAGCTGCACTTCGTTGCGACGCTTGTCGTCGCGTTCGGCACGCTGCTGTCGGCCTTCTGGATCCTTTCGGTGAACTCCTGGATGCAGACCCCGGCGGGCTACGCAATCAACGAGGTCGGCCAGTATGTGCCGGTGGATTGGTGGGAGATCGTCTTCAACCCGTCCTTCCCGTATCGCCTGGTGCACATGGTGCTTGCAGCTTACCTGACGACGGCCTTCGTGGTTGGGGCAGTCGGCGCGTTCCATCTGCTGCGCGACCGGCAAAACCGCGGCGCGCGCATCATGTTCTCGATGGCGATGTGGATGGCGCTGCTGGTTGCGCCGCTGCAGCTCATCGCCGGCCACGCGCATGGCGAAAACACGCTGGAGCATCAGCCCACCAAGATTGCCGCGATGGAGGGGCATTTCGAGACCAAGCGGGGCCAGCCACTGATCCTGTTCGGCGACCCCGACGCCGAGGCGGAGACGGTCCACAATGCGATCGAGATTCCCAAGCTCGGCTCGTGGGTGCTGACAGGCGATTTCGAGGGCGAGGTCCAGGGCCTGAAGGCGTGGCCAAAGGAAGAATGGCCGCCGCTCGATATCGTCTTCTGGTCATTCCGGATCATGGTCGGGATCGGTATGCTGATGATCCTCGTCGGCCTCTGGAGCGGCTTTGAGCGGCTGCGCGGCAATCTGTTCGAGGCCCGCTGGCTGCAAAGGCTTGCCGTCGTCATGGGGCCTGCTGGCTTCGTCGCGGTGGTGGCGGGCTGGGTCGTCACCGAGGTTGGCCGCCAGCCATGGACGATCTACGGCCAGCTCACGACAGCCGCAAGCGCCTCGCCGATCGAGACGCCAGCGGTCGCCACCTCGCTGCTGGTCTTCATCGTGGTCTACTTCATCGTCTTCGGCGCTGGCACGTTCTATCTGCTGCGGCTGATGGGCAAGACGCCCGAGGCGGGCGAGAGCGTCGACGACCTGGGGCCGATTCGCACCAGCGGCATCACTCCCGGACCGGCCAAGACCCTCGGACAGTATCCGAAACCAGCCGAATAGTTGGCGGCAGGGACACAGGAGCGAAACATTATGGTCATCGACCTTCCGTTCATCTGGGCCGCGCTGATCGCCATTGCGGTGCTGGCCTATGTGCTGCTTGACGGGTTCGACCTGGGGGTTGGCATCCTGTTCCTCAGCTACGAATCCGGCTCGGAACGCGACATCGCCATGAACTCCGTCGCACCGGTCTGGGACGGCAACGAAACCTGGCTGGTCCTTGGCGGCGGTGGTTTGTTCGCTGTGTTCCCGCTGGCTTATGCTGTTGTGATGCCAGCGCTTTATGCGCCGATCATAGCAATGCTGCTCGCGCTCGTGTTCCGAGGGGTGGCGTTCGAGTATCGCTGGAGGACCAAGCGGGGCCGCTTCCTTTGGGATTGGGCGTTCGCGTCAGGTTCGATCGTGGCGGCCTTCGCGCAGGGGATCGCGCTCGGCGCGCTCGTGCAGGGCATAGAGGTTGAGGGCCGCGCTTACGCTGGCGGCTGGTGGGACTGGCTGACGCCGTTCTCAGTGCTGACGGGCGTGGCGCTCGTGGTCGGCTACTCTTTGCTCGGGGCGACATGGCTGGTGCTCAAGACCGAGGGCGGGATCCAGCAGCAGGCGCGCGATTACGCCGTGAGGGCTGGTGTCGCGTTGCTGGTGCTCATCGGCGTGGTCAGCCTTGCGACCCCCTATCTCAACCCGGCATACCTTGAGCGCTGGTTCGCCATGCCAACGGCGATCTTCAGCGTCATCGTCCCGGCGCTGGTGCTGGGCTGCGCATATCTGCTCTTCTCAGGGCTGAACCGGGGCTACGACATGCAGCCGTTCCTTGCCTCACTCGGGATCTTCGTCCTGTGCTTCATCGGCATCGGCATCAGCTTTTTCCCCTACATGGTGCCGCCGAGCCTGACGATCTGGCAGGCCGCTGCCCCGGATGAGAGTCTGCTGTTCCTGCTCGTCGGCGCGCTGGTCTTGCTGCCGTTGATTATCGCCTACACGGCCTACGCCTACTGGGTCTTCCGCGGCAAGGTGAGGGCCGGAGAAGGGTATCACTGATGCGCGAAGGATTGCGCAGGGCGTTGTGGTTCGTCGGGCTGTGGCTCGCGGGCGTAGCGACAGTTGCCACGGTCGGCCTGATTATCAGGCTGGCGCTGACATGACCTTTGCGGCGTCAGGCGGCGGCAATTCGTGGATCGTCACGGCGCCGCCCACGGCCTCGCGCGCCAGATCGCAAAGATGAGCATGATGGGTCAGGTAGATCACCTGACCCATCCGCGCGACATCGGCCAGCATTTCGAAGCTCGCACGCGCGCGGTCGTCATCGAAGCTCTGCATGATGTCATCGGCGATGAACGGCAGCGGCTCGCGGGTTGCCGCATACTCCTGATATCCCGCCATGCGCAGCGCCAGATAGAGCTGATCGCGTGTGCCGTCTGACAATTCTTCGACCTTTTTGGAGCCTCCGCCCGACAGGATCGCGATAAGGACCTCTGCGTTGTCGCCTGGCTGAGAAACGAGGTCGGTGAAGCGCCCGCCGGTGATGCGCCGAAAGCGCTGCGCGGCGTTCAGCATCATCTCGCTGCGGTGCTTGTCGCGGTACAGGCGCAGCGCGGCCTCAGCGGCGGCGACGCCGGCCATCAGACGCAGATAGCGCTGGGTCTCATCTTCGATCTCAAGAAGCAGCGAGCGCCGCGTCTCTGTCAGTTCGGCGGCCTTCTCGTCGGAACCGACGGCCTCGACCTGCTCCTCGGCCTTCTTCATGGCGTGGTAGAGCTGTTGCACGCGCTCGTCGCGCGCGGCGATCTCGTCGCTCAGCGCCTGAGCGTCGGCGGCGAGTTCGTCCGTGTCGCAGCCGCCCAGCTCGCGCTCGATTTCGGCAAGGGGCCGGCCATCGAACGCTGCGCGCAGGTTTTCCTCCCGCTCGGCGGTGTCGTGCTTGATCGCCGTCTTCTCGCGGGCGCGATCGATCGCTGCATCCAGCGCCTCGAGGCTTGCCGCGCCGAACCGATCGCAAAAACCGGCCAGTTCACCTTCGACTGTCTCAAGCGCCTGCCGCGCCTGGCTCAGGCTTTCGTCGAGGTGCGCGATCTCCCGCTCGGTCTGCTCGCGCTTGGCGCGCTGATCCCGCGCCATGTCAAGGCGTGCGCCTAGCATCGCTAGCGCCTTCGCGGGGTCGGTTTCGTCAAGCGGCGTCTGCGTTGCGGCGCAGACTGCGCGGCACAGCGAGAGGAAGTCCGCTTCCGTCTTCCGCCAGCGTTCAATGTCGCGCGCCAGCGTCTCGGCGCGCTCAACCGCGCCCCGCAGGCCATCCAGCAGCCGCAATGTGTCGCGCACCTCCCCGGGCCGGCGCTCGATGCCGTCCGTACCCAGCCAGCACTGTCCGAGCAGCGCCCGCCAGCGCGCGTTCCAGTCATCCCGCGCCGCCGTCGCCTCGTCCAAGCGACGCTGCCGCGCCTGCAATTGCGCCCTGGCGCGGGCGTATTCTTCTCGCCGCTGCTCGCGCTTGACCTCGCGCGCTTGCGCCGTCTGGGCGGCCGTCTCGGCGAAGTCGAGCAATGCAGGCAGGTCCATGCCGTCAACTGGTCCCGCGCTCATCTCGGCGAGCGCCGCGCTCAGCCGCTTTTGAAGCTCCGTGCGGGTTTTCTGCTGGGTCTCCAGCCTTGCCTGCAACGCCATCCACTCATCATGTGCGGTGAGCGCCAGCTTGCGGGCGTCCAGCCAAGCGGCGACCTGCTCAGGCAGCCAGCCCGCGGGCAAGCCGAGCGCGGTGGCGGTCTCGTCAACGCGGGCCTGCAGGGCGGCGAGCGACTCGTTCGCAGCGTCGCGTTCGTGCGCTATGCGAGCGGCGGCGGCTTCGGCTTCCGCGGCGTCAATTGCAAGCTGGCGTAGCTGCGCGGCCACATCGCGATGGGCTTCGCGCTGGGTGCGCGCCGCGTCGTCCGCCGCCATTGCCGCCTCGAAAACATCTGCTGTCCCGGCAATCGCGCCAAGTGCGCCTTCGTCGATCGCCGCGCGATGCGTGCCCCAGGCGTTATCGCGTGCTTCGCGCTTTCGCCTCAGCTCGTCATCGCTCAGCACGCCGGTCGCCTGTTTCAGCGCGGCCATCTTCTCGCGCAGCCGCGCGGCGCGTGCCGTATACTCCCGCCGTTGGCGCTCGGCCTGGTCGCGCGTTTCGGTCAGCGCCGCCTGCTCCTCGGCGAGGTGCGCCAACTGCCCAGCGTCGGGCTTCGTCAGCGCGCGCAACGCGTCCGCCGTTCCGGTCCAAGGGGCCAGCGCGCCAAACGCCTCATTGCGCTTGCCCTCGGCGGCGTCCACGGCGGCCTCCAGATCGGTGCTATCCATGACGGTGCGCGTCTCGCGGGCGGCTGCACGCAATTGATGGATCACCGCCGGATCGACAGCATCACCCAGCGCCTTGAGGCCCTCCGCCAGTTCAGCGACCGTGTCGCGCGCCTTGTTTGCCTCCGCCTTCGCCGTCTCCAGCGCCGCCGTCACGCCGTCATGCGCGCGGATCATCTCGTCGAACTGGCCGGCCAGCGGCGCGGGCAGGAGCAACCCGCGCGGATCGCCCGTCGGATCGACGCCCAGCGTCTCCAGCGCAGCGCCGATGCGCCCGCGTTCGGCGGCGAGGTCGGCTTCGGCAGCCGGCAGACTGTCGCGCGCCTCCTTGTACCGGTCCTCTAGCCGGATCAGTCGATCGACGCGCGCGGCCTCGGTCAAAAGCGTCTCGTCGGGCGCGAGCGCGTCGCGCTGCTCGCTCAGCCGCGCAAGTTGCCGCTCGGCCTGCTCCAGGTCGCGGCGCAGGCGGTGCGCCTGCTCGCCAAGCTCGCGAATGCGCGCGCCGGTCTCGTCCGGGATTTCCGGCGTGTCGCACAGCGGCGCAAGACGTTCGCGCGCCATCCGCAGCTTCGCCCAATCGCGCATCGCGCCCTGCCAGCGCTCAATCTGCTTGAGCCGCTTGCGGACGGTTTCCGCCTCTCGCTTCGCCGCAGCGTGCGCCGCCTGCGCGTCCCGGTGCGTCTCGACCAGCTTGCGGTACTGCGGCGCGCTGACAGCAACCTCCTTGAGCTGTGCATCCACTTCTTCCAGTTCGCGCTTGAGGTCGCCCAGCCGCTGCTTCTTGCCGCGTGGCTTGAAGAAGGCTTCGGCCTCGCCGCGCACCTCGTCCAGCCTGGCGCTGATCGAGGACAGGCCGGAGGTCGCCGCGAACAGGGCCTCGCCCAGCCGCCCGCGGCTGCGATAAAGCTCCTCGCCGCCTCTCTTGAGCGTTTCGCTGTCGAGCGAGAACATCAGCTCGAAGGTCTCGCGGTCCATTCCGCCGAGCGCGGCGTCAAGCAGCGCCCGGTTCGCGGGCCGGCTATCGTGCGTCACCAGATCGTCCTTGCGCCGCTTCAGCCGCCGCCAGGCAACGCTCTGCCCGCCGGTCTCCAGCGTCCCGCCGACTTCCATCGCCTTGTAATCGTGGAGAAAGGCATAGTCCGACTGAACCGGAATGCCGAACAGCAGGTCGTTTATCGCCGCGCGCAGCGTGGATTTGCCAGCCTCGTTCGGTCCGTAGATGAGGTGTAAGTCGGGCGCGCTTGCCGCTGCGTCGAAGTCAATCGACAGGCCGGTGAAAGCGCCGAATCGCGTCAGGTCGAGCCGCCGTAAGCGCATCAGCCCTCCTCCGCGCTGCGCAGCCGGGCCAGCACATCGCGCGCGCCCTCGGCGATCAGGGCATCGGCCAGCGCGCGGCGGGCATCGTCGTCATCCGGGAAGCTCTTGCGCGCTTCTGCGGGCAGCGCCCGGCGCACGGCGTCCGCGGCCGCAAGCGTCTGCTCAGCGACCTCAGGCGGCAGGCTCTGAGGCGCCATCAGCGCCTCCAACTCGGCCAAGGGCCCGCTTTCGGTCTGCCGCGCGCCGCCGAAGTCGAACCTCACCCGGTCGATCAGCGTGCCGCCGATGCTTTCTGCTGCCTGCCGCGCTTCGTTCAGCGTCAGATCGTCGTCGCGGCGCAGCCTGGCGGCCAGCGGCGTCTCGCCCGTCAGCGTCAGCCGCGCAACGAGCCACGGCGCGGCGACCGTCTCGCGCGCCTGCGCTAGCGCGCGCTCCATCGCCTTGGCGGCGTCGGCCATGCTCTGCGCGCCTGACAGGTCCGCCATGACCCGCTCGAACTGCGCCACCGCCGTCGGGACAGCCTCCGCCGTGATCGCGCCATCGTCCCTGATCGTCACGATGGTCGCAGATTTCGGCCCGTCCTCGCCGATGTCGCGGCCCTGCGGGATCCCCGGCATGACCACCCAGGGGGCTTCCGCGTGCACCGCGCGCTTGTGCACATGCCCGAGCGCCCAGTAGTCGAAGCCATGGCCGCGCAGCTCGGCCAGCGAGCAGGGCGCATAAACATCGTGGCCCTCCGCGCCGGTCAGGCTGGTATGCAGCAGGCCGACATTCATGAGGCCCGGCACTGGCGCGGGGTAGCGGTTCAGCAGGTTTTCCGGCACATGCGCGGAGGCGAAGCTCACGCCGTGGATTGCCACGCCGGCATCGGTGAGCCGCTCGGTGCCGCCCTCCGCCCCGAAGACGTGCACGTTGTCCGGCAGGCTCAGTTCGCGGGTCAGGACCGACTCCGCGTCATGGTTCCCGCGAATGAGGAAAACGCGAACCCCCGCCGCGGCCAGCCGGCGCATCTGCCGGCCGAAGAACAACGCCGTGCTCATGTCATGGATGTCGCGGTCGTAGAGATCCCCCGCGATGATGAGCGCGTCGAGCCGCTGCTCCAGACAGGCATCGACGACCCCGACGAACGCCTGCCGCGTCGCATTACGGATCCGCGCGCTCAGGTTCGCATCGCGCAGCGCCAGCGTCTTCAGCGGCGAGTCGAGATGAATATCGGCTGTGTGCAGGAAGCGGAAAGCCATCGCCCGATCCGTGGCTGGTCTCTCGCATCCAGTCTATAGATTTGCGCGCGTCCGCCCATCCCCGCGCCGCGCCTGTCCCCAGCCTGATGGTGTCATGCTCGCTTGACAGTCGCAGCGTCGCCGGTTAACTGCCGTGCGAGTAACCGCCGATT
>CAZYUT010000009.1:4512-17901 GCA_964650735.1 uncultured Hyphomicrobiaceae bacterium | reverse complement strand
GTCTTGGCGCGATGGACGGTCTTGGCGCGGTCGTGAACAAGCGCACATTCCGCTGCCAGCGCGCAGACCGCAGCCTCCGCGACTTGATGATCCAGCGCCCCAGATGAGCGGTTTACCCCGGAACCAACCCGAACCAGACACCGCAAATATGCAGCCGGACATGGAGGTGCGCCGGCGAGCAGCAGCCAACGGCGAAATCCCGGAACGTTACCGGGATGCCCAGAATACCATCGGCCATACGCTGGCGGCGATCCAGAGCGGCGCATCCCTCTATCGCGATAACTGCGCGTCATGCCACGGCGCGGCCGGCGAGGGCGACGGCCCCCGCGCGCAGTCGGTCAGCCCGCCGATGCCGACGCTTCTCTTCGCGCTGGAGCAGGACTACAGCACCGACGCCTTTCTGCTCTGGACCATCATGGAGGGCGGCGTGCCGTTCAGCACCGGCAAGCCCGCGTTCAAGGACAGCCTCACGACGGAACAGGCCTGGCAGATCATCGCTTACATGCGGGCCGGATTTCCCGCGCGCAGCCCCGAGACACCGCTTCAGCAGATGCAACAGACGCAACTGGGCAACACCGCAGAACGCGCGCGCTGACGCCATGCCAGATCGTGGCGAAAAAGTGGCCCGATCAATCCTTCCTTAATTCCAGCAGGCCATCAATAGCTCGAACGGCCTCAATCGTTCCCTGCGTAGCCAAGGGGCCGGCGCGGCTGGTTTGCGCCGCGTTTTCCGCTCTCCCGGCAATGATCGGCGGCCTCCCCCCGCGCCGCGCGAAAGCCGGACCACGCACGCTGAACAAGGCACCGGCACCCGCTGAGGCGTGCCGATCCAGAACGATTGAGGATTCAAGACGATGAGCCGCTTTTCCGATCTGCCGCACGACCACACCGATCATGCGGCCCGCGCGACGCTCCGCATTGTGGAGCTGATTGAGACCTATCTTCATCACCTGCGCAGCGCACCGTCCGATGAGGCCGGTGACTATGCCGTGACGCTATTGGCGCGTTCGCCGGCAAGCCCGGCCGCCGCGGCGCTGGCCGCCAAGGCCGATGAGCTTGGAGCTGAGCAGGTCGGCGCGAACATCATCTTTGCCAAGCCAGCGCCGGGCAACGTCCTGGAGGAGGTGCTGCGCGCGGTCCGGCCGGTCCTGCGCGGCGAATCGGTGCCCGCCCGCATACGCTGGGCGCGCAATCCGGCGCTGCTGGACGCCCATGAACAGTTGACGCTTGGCTCATCCATCTGCTGGTCGGGTGATGCGATGCGCCGCGCGCCCCGCCGTCCGCAGGCGCTGGAGATGGCCGAGGAGTGCGCCCCGGACACCGTTCGCCGGTCCCTTATGGCGTTTTCGGCGCTGTGGGCGGCTTCCAAGCCCCTGACGACCGGCCAGATGCGCGGTGACAACCGCCGGGTTTACGATTCATTGTCGGACATGGCCATGGCCGTGCACCAGCGCGAGAGCGAGGAGGTCGCGATCCCGAGCATCAGCGGCAACACCACCCGGCATTGAGGTCAGCAGCCACGCCAAGGATCGACAAACTGCGGCGCGGCGGTCTGTGGCGCGTGGCGGGCCCCGTCATGGGGTTCGGTCTTCCCAATGCCCACGATACAGCGCGGCGGATATGCGGGCGCATCGCTCGTGCGGGTCTCAGGCGGCTCGTTCACGATACACTCCTAGAGCACTTTCAGCAAAAGTGGGCACCGATTTTGCCGTCAGAAAGTGCGACAAAACAAGAACTTAGAGCCTGTTCCGCGATTCGGATTTCGTTGAACAGGCTCTAGACGGCTTGGCGGCGGCGTTCGGCGCCTGTCCGCGCGCGCCGCGCGGGCAGGCCAATGAAGATGATGGCCGGGCCAGTGATTCCTGCCTCGCTGATCCGCTCGCACATTTCGCGGAGTGTCGCGCTGACCCGCTTTTCCCCGGGCCGGGAGGCATTCTCGATGATGGTGACCGGCGTTTCAGGCGATGCGCCGTGGAGCATTAGCCGCCCCTGCACGAAGCGCGCCGCGCGCAACCCCATGTAAATCGCCAAAGCATGATCTGGCTGCGCCAGCGCGCGCCAGTCATGCTCGGCGTAGCCTTCTGCGTCATGCGCGGTCAGAAAGGTGATAGCCTGGTTACGCCCGCGCCGCGTGAGCGAGCGCCCTGCCGAGGCGGCGGCCGCAGACGCTGACGTGATGCCGGGCACGACCTCCCACGCGATGCTTGCCGCGTCGAGCGCGTCCAGTTCTTCATCGGCGCGGCCAAAAACCATCGGGTCGCCGGACTTCAAGCGGACAACGACAGCGCCGGCGCGCGCATGTTCAATCAACGCGGCGTTGATGTCGGCCTGCTTCCAGGCCGGGCCGCCGGGCGTTTTGCCGACCTCGATGAGTTCCGCCTCGCGCCGCGCCAGTTCCAGAATGCGCGGATCGACCAGCCGGTCGTAGAGCACGACGTCGGCTTCGTGCAGGAAGCGCCGGGCCTTGAGCGTGAGCAACTCAGGGTCGCCCGGCCCCGCGCCGACAAGGATCACGCGGCCGTCCCCACGCTGTGGCGCGCCATCGGCATATGCGGCGATCAGCAGTTCCAGCGCCGCGCGCGCCGCCGCCTCGCCGCCTTCGGCCAGCGCCGCCGGCCCGTCGGTCTCGAAGAAGCGCGACCAGAACGCCCGGCGCACGCGCCCGCCCGGCAGTTTCGCCGCCGCTTCACGGTAATCGCGTGCAATCGCGGCCAGCTGCCCCAGTTCAACCGGCAGCCGCTCCTCGATATCCGCCTTGATGCCGCGCGCGAGCACCGGCGCGGCGCCCTCTGTGCCGATGGCCACCGTCACCGGATCGCGGTCCACGATAGCCGGGGTGATGAACTGCGACAGCATGAGGTTATCGACCACGTTGACCAGCACGCCCATACGCTCGCCCATCGCGCGGATTTGCGCGTCGGTCTCTGGGTCGTCATGCGCCGAATAAACGAGCCGCGCGCCGAACAGCGCCGCTGCGGGCAGCGGCTTTGCGAACCAGCGCAGCCGGCCCTCTTGATGCCACTTCCGCACGTCGTTGCACGCGTCTTGCCCATAGACCTCGATCAGCGCCTCGGTTTTGAGCAGCAGCCGCAGCTTGGCCGCGGCAGTCTCGCCCGCACCGGAAACGACCACGCGCTGGCATTTGAGATCGACGAAAATGGGAAAGTGGCGCATTCCGATATCCTAATATTCCGCCAGGGTCAGCTTGAGACCGTCGAGCGAATCATCCCAGATGATCTGGCATGACAGGCGCGAATTGGGCTGCACCGCCGGCAGTTCATCGAGCTTCAATTCTTCCTCTTCGCGCGGCGGATACAGCTTGTCGATCCACTCATCAGCGACCAAGACATGGCAGGAGGCGCAATCACATCCGCCTCCGCAGATTCCTTCCACACCGACCCCGTGGTCCCGCAGGATTTCCATCACCCGCCAGCCCTCTACGGCCTCCAACTCATGAACGTCGCCCTTGCGGTCTGTGACGATGATCCGCGCCATCCGAAACTCCTCTCATCCGGTTTGCCTGACGTCGACGGGCGGCCCGCCGCCGCGCGAAGGACAGCTTAACCGGAAGTCTGAGATGTGTGGATACCGCATTCCGTACGCCCCTGCCCGCGCCATCGCCCGGCGCGCGCGTGCTCACCTGGCGCGACCGGAGATGTGCAGGGCCGGCAGCCCACTGACGCGTAGCCCAACCGCATCATCGGATGGTCCGGCAATTCGTTGATCCGCCGATAAAGCGCGATGTCGTCTTCGCGCCAGCGCGCGAGCGGATTGAGCTTCACCCAGGCGCCGTCGGTTTCGATCAACGGCATGGCGGCGCGGGCATCCCCTTGATATCTCTTGCGCCCCGTGATCCACAGATCGAACTCCGCGAGAGCGCGTTGGAGTGGCGCGACTTTCCTCAGTTGACAGCACTTGCGGGAGTCGCGTGACCATAGATCTCCGCGTGGATCGTCGCGCCGTATCGCATGGGCCCCTGGCTGGATGCGCCGGACATCCCGCAGGCCTAGTGCGCCGGTCAGCTCGTCGACATAATCGAGGGTTTCCCGGAACATCTTGCGGCTGTCTATGAAAAGGATCGGCGTGCCGGGGTCGATATTTGCGATCATGTGCAGGAGGACGGCCGATTCCGTGCCGAACGACGACACCAGCGCAATCCGGCCCGCATCTGGGTCGCGGAGCACGGCGCGGATGAGCTCCTGACCCTCAAGATGCCCGTGCCGGCTGTCCAGGCGCGCAGCGCGGTCTGCTGCAACGGCATTGGGGGCCGGGCGGCCCAAGGGGATGCGGTATGCACCGTTGTGCCTTGTCATGGTCAGGAGCATGCGGGCGGTCCGGGAGACGCGCAACCGCTTGCAGCATTATCAGGAATTTGTTTCACCGATGCGCAGGCCTGCGGACTGTTGGGCCGCCCGCGCGCGCCATATATGTCGGGTGGTCAGGCGGGTGACGCCGGCTCGAACGACCCCGGAGCAATAATGAACACGGACTACGCCCAGCGCCGGACCTTTGCGATCATCTCGCATCCGGACGCCGGTAAGACGACATTGACGGAAAAGCTGCTGCTGCAGGGCGGCGCGATCCACATGGCTGGCGCGGTGAAGGCGCGCGGCGAGGCCCGGCGTGCGCGCTCGGACTGGATGAAGATCGAGCAGGAGCGCGGAATTTCCGTAACCAGCTCGGTGATGACGTTCACGCACGAGGGCCTGCTGTTCAACCTGCTCGACACGCCGGGCCACGAAGACTTCTCCGAGGACACCTACCGGACGCTGACGGCTGTGGACAGCGCGATCATGGTGATCGACGCCGCACGCGGCATCGAGAGCCAGACCCGCAAGCTGTTCGAGGTTTGCCGCCTGCGCGACATCCCGATCATCACCTACATCAACAAGGTGGACCGCGAAGGGCGCGAGACTTTCGACCTGCTCGACGAAATTCAGGAGGAGCTGCAGCTCGACATCGCCCCGCGCGTCTGGCCGCTGGGCATGGGCGGACAGTTCCACGGCTGTTACGACCTCGCGCGGCATGAGTTTCACACCTCGTCGCAGGGGCGCGGCGGGCCGATGGATACCGTGCTGCCCTGTTCCGGTCTCGACGATCCGCAGCTTGAAGAGCGCGTGGACGCGGGCGTGCTGGCGCACGCTCAGGAGGAGGCCGAACTTGCCGAGGCCGCGTATCCGCCCTTTGATCGGCAAGCCTTCCGCGAAGGGCACCAGACGCCAGTGATCTTCGGCAGCGCGCTGCGCGACTATTCGATCACGAATCTGCTGGACCTGATCGCCGAGAACGCGCCGCCGCCCCGGCCCAGCCCGGCCTTGCCGCGCACCGTCACGCCGGATGAGGACAAGGTCACGGGCTTCGTGTTCAAGATCCAGGCGAATATGGACAAGAACCATCGCGACCGGATTGCATTCCTGCGCATCTGCTCGGGCCGGTTCAAGCGCGGGATGAAGTTGCGCCAGGTCCGCACGGGAAAGGATGTGACGGTGCACAGCCCGATCATCTTCATGGCGCAGGACCGGGGGATCGTGGACGAGGCCGGGCCGGGCGACGTGATCGGCATCCCGAACCATGGCACGATCCGGGTCGGCGACACCTTCACCGAGGGCGAACAGCTCAGATTCACGGGTCTGCCCGCGTTCGCGCCGGAAATCTTGCGCCGAGTGCGCCTGACCGACTCAAGCCGCGTCAAGCAGATGCGGCAAGCGCTGCAGGACCTGTCGGAGGAAGGGCTGATTCAGGTGCTGAAGCCCGATATCGGCTCGCAGTGGGTGGTCGGCGTAATCGGCCAGCTTCAGCTTGACGTGGTCAGCGACCGCGCCAAGAGCGAGTATAAGGTCGCGCTGGAGTTCGAGCCGACGCCTTACCAGATGGCGCGCTGGCTCAGCTCCGACGATGAAAAGGCGCTCAATCAGTTCGTTGCCAAGCACAAATCCGCGATCATGCTCGATCGCGACGGCGATCCGGTGTTCATGGCCTCCAGCCCGTGGGAACTGAACTACAAGATCGAGAGCAACGACGCGATCCGCTTCTCCAAGACCAAGGAAATGGAATAGCGCTCATTTGCGCTTGCGTTTTTGCGGCTTGCGCGTGGGCTTTTCCGGCTTCGGCATCCTCAGGCGATCCGGGCCGAAGCGGATGCGCATATCCACGCCCGCTCCTGGCTCGCTGATAATGGCCAGTTCGCCCCGATTGTCATGAACGAAACCGTTTACCAGCCGCAGGCCCAGCCCCCGCCGTCCCGCCGCCTTTACGTCGCCAGCCCGTTCGGGCGCCTTCGCCGCCGCGATCTGCTCGGGCGTCATGCCCGGCCCGTCATCCTTCACGCTCAGGATCAGTCCGCCCTCCCGGTCCAGCCGGGTCATGACGCGAATTTTCTGACCGCCATCGCCGTGGCGCAGTGCGTTCATCAGCAGGTTGAGAAGGACCTGCCGCATCGAGCGTTCATGGGCGAGCAGCAGCGGGGCGTCGCGCTTGAGCCGGCGCACGAGCGCCACGCCATGCGCGGCAGCCACCGGCTCCAGCAGATGCAGGCAGTCCGCGATCAGCGCATTAAGGTCGAACCAGTCATGCGGCGGCGGGTCGCCGCTGGCGCGCTCGGCAAAGCCCAGCAGATCGTCGGCAAGGCCGAGCGCAAGCTGCGCGGTGCGGTGAATGTCGCTGGCGTATTCCTTCGCCTTGCCGGGCGGCAGGCGGTCGGCGCGGTCGCCTTGCAGGATTTCCGCGAAGCCGAGGATGATCGTCAGCGGGTTGCGGATCTCGTGACTGACGCGCGCGAGCAGCGCGGTCATTTCCTCGCTCGTGGGCGCGGCAGGTTCCGGGGCGCGGGCAGCCGGCTTGCGCGGCGATTTCGGCTTGGTCTGCGCCCGCAAGGCCAACTTAGGCCCGGGCTTCTTGCGGGACGTTGACGGGGTCTTGGCGATGCTCGCCCCCGCGCCGCTCGCCTGAGCACGGCTCTTGGCGTTGCCAAGATCGCGCGCGATCGCTTTCAGCGCACCGATATCGGAGCGAGATGCTGCCTTACGCGTCTTGTCTGCTCGCTGCCGCGGCTTGACGGCCTGTCGCGATGCGCTCACCGGCTCTGCCGCGGGGTGCACGGCGATTTTGGCTGACATCTCGGCGTCATCGCGCTCAGACAGTGCTCGAATGACCAAGCCAGGCCGTCCACCGGCCAGCTGGAGCCGCTGAAACACGCATTGAACAGCCTCCTCGCCCGCCTGCGTCGGCACGCTTAGCGTCTCGACATGATCGCCGAGCGGTTCGCTGGACCGGGCCAAGGTTGTTAGCCGCGCGGGCGCGCCTCTCGCCCCGCCGGTTCGCCGCCGCTTGAGCCGCTCCGGCGTTGGGTCTCCCCAGAGCTTAGCCGCTGCCGCGTTTGCCCAGACAATCCGCCGACCCTGCCCGTCCCAGACCCAGACGGGATCGTCGGTCGCCAGAAAGCTCTCGAGCGGCCATGCGCGCGCCGGCGAAGTGGCCGGTGCGGATGCGCTTGCGGTCTGCGCCATCGATATGTGCCCGTTCGTAAATGGTTAAACATCTATCACCAAGCGCCTGTCGATTGAAGGAAATTCCCGATTTGCCCCCAACTGCGGGCACGGCCGCGCGTTGTGCGGCGCAACGATAACCGGCTTCCTCGCTCGCGCATTTTGCTGCGCTGCAAAAAATTGTTGCAATGCAGCATAAATCATATTAGGACGGCCCCATCCGGTGCCGAAGGCTGCGCCCTGGGCCGGATTCACTCGAAAGATTCCAGGAAAATCACGCTAGGAGAGCTTGAGATGAACGACGCCACCAATTTCGACATTCCTGCTCCGGTCCGTCAGATGGCGGAGAAATCCGTTGAGCAGACCAAGCAGGCTTATGATCGCCTGCTGGAGGCCGCGCGCCAGGCGCAGGGCATGTTCGCTGATTCGACCAACGCCATGGGCCTGGGCGGCAAGGAAATCCAGGAAAAGACCATGCAGTATGCAGAGGCCAATGTTCAGGCGAGCTTCGATCTGGCCGAGCGCCTCGTGAAGGCGAAAGACCTGCAGGAGGTCATGGAGATCCAGACCCAGTTTGCGCGCCAGCAGATGGAAGCCTATACGCAGCAGGCCCAGGAAATTTCCCGCATGATGGCTGAAGCCGCCCAGAAGGCCCAGCCGAAGGCGTAAGCTCGCGGTTCGGTTTGCGGAATTAAATAAGACTCAGGAGGACTGACCATGAGTGAGCAATGGACCAACATGCCTGCGACCAGCGGACACGAGAGCGGCTTTGCGCCGACCCAGGTGGCTGCGCCGACGCCGAACTTCAGCGCAGAGGCGGGCGAGACGCCCGAAGCGATCCGCGCCTACGCGGAAAAGACCATCGCCCAGATGCGCGAATCCTATGCCCAGGCGCGCCAGGCGCTTGAGGATGCGACCGCAGCAATGGAAGCCTCGCTGGACCAGGCGACAAAGGGCTCTGCGGAGTTCAACAGCAAGGTCATGGAGATGGCCCAGCGCAACATGAATGCCGGCTTCGAGTTTGCACGCAAGCTGGCCAGCGCGCGCACGCAAACCGAGGCGATGGAGCTGCAGGCTGGCTTTATGCGTGAGCAGATGGATGCACTGAAGGCTCAGGCCGATGAAATCCAGCAGCTCAGCGCGCGCATCGCCACCGACGCCTCTCAGCCGCTCCAGCAGCAGGTGACGCGCTCCGTGAGCCGCTTCACTTCGAACGCCTAGAGTGTTCGCCTACCGCTCGGCCGTGCCGGAAATCCGGCGCGGCCCACCGCTCCCCGATCTCCTTAACAGTTCGATAACATTGCTCTGGCAGCCTCCTTCGCGGGTTTCGTTGAGGCAAAGGAGCAGGGATGAGCCAGCAACCCGAGCAGGATGCGCTGCAGCGGGCCGTGGAAGACATCGGCTATCTGCACAAGGACTTTTCCGTCGAGGTTACAACGGCCGATCAGGTCGAGGGCGGGGCGCTGGCGTCGAGGGCGAAGATCGTCATCGTGCGGAACGAAGTCTCCAAGGCATGGCAGGCTTATCGCCGTGGCCGCCGGCAGGCCTGGCTGGAAGCGTTCCGCCGCGATCTGACTGCCGGCGCTTTCAATTGACAGCGTGAACGTCCGGGAGCGAAAGCCGGTCAGTCTTTTCGGACTGTGAAGGCGCGGCGGTGCTGAAGCGCCGGGATCCGCTGGCGCGCCTCGGCAACTCTGGCCGGATCGATCTCCGCGACGAGAACGCCCGGCTTGTCGCCCGCGCGTTCCGCGATCAGCTCGCCCCATGGCCCGGCGATCATACTGTGCCCGTAGGTTTCCCTGCCATTGTCATGCGTGCCGCCCTGCGCCGCCGCGAAGATATAACAGCCGGTCTCAATGGCCCGGGCGCGCAGAAGGATATGCCAGTGCGCCGCGCCGGTCTGGCGGGTGAAGGCAGAAGGCACGGTAATGAAGTCCGCGCCGGCCTGCGCCAGCGCAATGTATTGCTCGGGAAAGCGCAGGTCGTAGCAGATCGTCAGACCAAGCGCCCCCCAGGGCAGCATGGCGAGCACCGCTTCTTCGCCCGGCCGGTAGTTCCGCGACTCGCAATAACGCTCGCCGTTCGGCAGGTCAACGTCGAACATGTGGACCTTGTCGTAACGCGCGGCGATTTCCCCGTCCGGCTTGATGAGAAACGAGCGGTTGGCGGCGCGCCGCTCGCCGACCAGGATCGGCATACCGCCAATGTGCAGCCAAACGCCAAGCTCCGCGGCCAGCTCACGAAAGATGCGCAGGGCCGGGGTCGTCTCTTCCCGCGCGATTGCTGCGAACAGCGGCGCACTGCGCAGTTCCATGATCGAGGTATTTTCGGGCGTCAGAACATAGTCGGCCTGCGCGGCGGCCTCGCGGATCAGCGGGATGGCATGGTCGACCGAGGCGTGCGGGTCGCGGCTGGAGCGTAGCTGTACCAGGGCGCAGCGGAAGGTACGAGAAGAGGTGGTCTGATCGGACATGTCGAAGGCTCACCTGCTGTGCGCCGCGCGCCAAGGCGTCCGGCAAACTCAAGCTAGCGTCCCGCTCAGACGCGCGCGAGCAGCGGGTCAAGGCCGCCCGCCGCATCAAGCGCATGAAGCTCGTCGCATCCCCCGATGTGCTCCCCGTCGATGAAGATCTGCGGCACGGTGTGCCTCCCGCCGGCCCGTTCGCGCATCGCGGCGCGGGCATTCGGCTTCATCGTCACGTCGAATTCCTCGAAGCTGACGCCCTTGCGGCGCAGGAGCCGCTTCGCGCTGATGCAATAGGGGCAGAACAACGTCGTGTAGATTTCGATTTTCGGCATGGGTGGATGTCGCTCAAAAATTCTCAACGGAGATGCATGCCGCCATCAGATCATTTCGCTGCGCGGGCGCATGGCTACACTGGCCGCCGATTGGTTGGGCGCGCCAAAATGGCCAAAGTAGCGTGAGTCGATCGCTTCGACCGGTAGGATGATGAGCACATCGGTCGTCCCGAACTGCTTATCGACCACCGCGCCATCGCCAACATAAGCGCCCAGCCGGAGATAACCCTTGATGAGCGGAGGGAGCGCCTTGAGAGCCGCGCGCTGATCCACCTCTTCCTTGGCAACGAGGTTCATGTCGCGGTAGAGATGGTCGTGCGCCCGCACCTGCCATTCATCGGGTGCGCGGGCGAAATGATGGAGGAACGACAGGGCCATGGCGTGTTCGTCCGGGTCGGTGCCAGCGAAGCTGGCGCAGCCGAGCATGACGTCGACGCCATGCTCGCGGACATAGGTCCAGATGCCCTGCCAGAGGAGTTCGACCGTACGCCTGTTGCGGTACGGTTTGAGCACGCATGAGCGGCCTAGTTCCATGAATGTGTGGGTGTCTCGTCTGCGGGCAATCAGCGGCGCGATGTCGTATTCGCTCTGGGTGTAAAAGCCGCCATGGCGTTCAGCGATTTCCTGGCGCAGCACGCGGTAGGTGCCGACGACGCGCGCGCGTCGCGGCCAGCGTTGGCGTTGCCGCACGACGGCGCCGCGGTCAACGACGAGCAGGTGATCGCAAATCGCGTCGTAGGGGTCCTCATCGCGGCGGTTGAGCATCGCCGTGGCGTCGGGGATCGCCGCCATCTCTTCATAAAAGACGCGGTAGCGTAGCCGTTGGGCGCGGCGTACGTCGCCGCGCGAGCGCGCCAGACGGACTTCCAGCGATCCGAGTTGGCCGTAAACTTTCACAGGCGCGCGGCGCATCATGAAGCTGCGTGCCTTGCCGCGGCTTGGGTGAAATGGAGCCCCTGGAGCGAGTGGCGCCTGTGCCGGCCGCGCCGGCCGGAACTTGCTGGCGATTCTTCGAACGTTAAGTCTCATCGGCTTCCCCAACACGGATGCCCAGCCATAGTGTGCCCTGCCGAAAGACCCTTGTCACGATCGCATCGGCGGCATTCGAGGTTTCTCCATTTTGCCCTGTCCCGGACGAGAGCACGGTACGGCCCTTGCCGTTTGGCCGAGTGAGTTTAGCGGCGGCAAGTTTTTAAACCTGCGCCGCTGGTTATGCGAGCCATATCATAGACCTTGCCGCCGTTCCCCCGGCAGCCATATCGTCAGCGGACGGCGTTCACCGCTTGCTGCGGCCCAAGCAACAGCTTATGCCGCCAGGCTGGCACCGAGCGTCTCACCACGATAGGTCAGCGCCTCCAGCACATGGATATGCGTTACCTGATTGGATTGATCAAGATCAGCGATTGTCCGGGCAAGGCGGAGCGTGCGATGATAGCCCCGCGCGGTCAGGCCCAGACGCTGGGTTGCCTGGCGCAGGAGGGTGTATCCGGCCTCGTCAGGCGCCGCGACCTCGCAAAGCTTGCTTGCGGGGCATTCCGAGTTGGTCCATGCCTTTTGTAGCCCGAGGTCGGCGTAGCGGCGGAGTTGACGTTCTCTGGCAGCGATGACGCGGTCACGGACGACGGCGCTGCTCTCAGGGGTTTGCGGCAGCGTGAGGTCCAGGGCGCTGACGGAGGACATCTCGATTTGCAGATCGATCCGGTCAAGCAGAGGTCCGGAGATGCGGCCCATATATTGGCTCACGCAGTTCTGCCCGCGGCGGCAGCTGCGCCCCGCCTCGAAAGCGCGGCCGCAACGGCATGGGTTCATGGCAGCGATAAGCTGGATACGGGATGGGTACGAGATGCGGTGGTTTGCGCGCGCGATCGAGATTTCGCCGGCCTCAAGCGGCTGCCTCAGCGAATCCAGCACGCGCGGCGCGAATTCCGGCAATTCGTCCAGGAACAACACGCCCCGGTGCGCAAGGGCGACCTCGCCCGGCCGCGGCCGGGTGCCGCCGCCGACCAGCGCAGCCGCGGTCGCGGAATGATGCGGGGCGCGGAACGGCCGTTCCTGAGTCAGCCCGGCTTCGGACAAAAGCCCCGCCATGCTCTGGATCATGGCGACCTCCAGCATCTCTTCGCTCGACATTGGCGGGAGGATGGTCGGCAGCCGCTGCGCCAGCATCGACTTGCCGGCCCCCGGCGGTCCGATCATCAGCATGTTGTGTCCGCCCGCCGCAGCAATCTCCAGGGCGCGCTTCGCTGTTTCCTGTCCATAGACCTCGCTCAGGTCCAGTTTGGACGATCCGGCGGCGATCGAGCGCGCTGGTTCCGGCCGGGCCAGCATCTGCTCACCCTTGAGATGATTTACAAGAGAAAGAATATCCCTCGGAGCGAGAACATCCACGTCTTGTCCAGCCCATACCGCTTCGGCACCCGATGCAGACGGACAGATCAGGCCTTTTCCAAGCGCATTGGCTCCGATTGCCGCGGGCAGCGCGCCGACGATCGGCGAAAGGCTGCCGTCAAGGGCCAGTTCACCGGCCACGCAATATTGGTCGAGGAGGTCGCCGGGAACAGCGCCGCTCGCGACCATCAGGCCCAGGGCGATCGGCAAGTCGTAGTGGCTGCCCTCCTTGGGCAAGTCGGCGGGGGACAGATTGACGGTGATCCGTTTTGGCGGCAATCCGAGCCCTATGGCGCCCAGCGCGGCTCGGACGCGCTCACGGCTCTCGGCGACCGCCTTGTCTGCCAACCCTACAATCGTGAAAGATGGCAGACCCGCCGAGATGCTCACCTGCACATCGACCTGGCGCGCCTCGATGCCATGGAGCGCCACCGTAAAGATACGCGCGAACATTTCCCCTCCTGCAACTCACCTTACAGGAGGTTACGCATTTCGTAACCCAACTTCAAGAACAATATGCGAACAAATGACGCCTAGCCGCCCGCTGTGCGTCGGTGCTCGATCCAGTCCCACACCAGTGCCGCGATGTCGACGCCGCCGAAACGCTTCACCTCGCGGATGCCGGTGGGTGAGGTGACGTTAATTTCGGTGAGGTAGGGGCCAATGACGTCGATGCCGGCGAGCACCAGCCCACGGCGCTTCAGTTCCGGGCCGATGG
>CAZYUT010000009.1:0-4412 GCA_964650735.1 uncultured Hyphomicrobiaceae bacterium | reverse complement strand
GGATAGCTCATCGTAAGGATTTTTTCCGGCGCATTGCGCACATTAGCCGGATCGTTGATGACCAGAACATCGGGCGCGAGCTGCTCAAGAATGAACGTTGTCGTGATGTAGGCCATGTCGAAGGGCGGGTCCTGCCGGAGCAAGACCACGTCAATATCGCGCAGATTGAGGCGTTTTTCCTCCGACAGCGTGTAATGGTCGCCCGCGATGTCACGCACTTCGACCTCGCAGCAAGTCGCGAACACATTGCCGTCTTCGTAAACGAGCCGGTCCGGTGTGTAGTAGAACAGCGAATGTCCCCGCGCCTGCGCTTCGAGCATCATTGCGAATGTGGAATCGCCCCGGATGTCGATCCGGTCGATGGGGTCCATCTGGAATGCGGTCTTAAGCGCCACAGCGTCCTCGATTGTTCTGCTGACCGTCGCGGCGCGGGTGCGGCCGCATGCTCGCCATCAGCTTTAGACGGAAACCCGCGAGCGGCTCAATGTTTCCGTGCGTTTTGCCGGAGTGCGTCTATTGCAGGGCGCTGATCTGCGTGCCGCGCCAGACGTTTGCCGCGGCTTCGGCCTTCTCGCGCTGCTCTTTGGTCAGTCCTGCCAGGAAGACGTCGAGCCGCACATCGCTGATCCCGTTGTCGCGCGAGAGCAGATGCCATTTCGCGGCCTCTACGGGGTCGGGTTGCACTTCAACGCCATAGGCAAGGACGCGGGCCAGCCGGTTCTGTGCGACCGGATTGCCGTTTTCGGCTGCGGCGTTGAGCATCGCCAAACCCTTGTCGTGGTCCTTCTGGATGCCGCGGCCCTGGATCAGCATGATGGCATAATCGAGCTGCGCGTCGGCAAGGCCGGCTTCTGCGGCCTTTCCAGTCCAGTAGGCGGCTTTCTCCTGGTCGGGCAGCACGCCGTCGCCCGCGGCATACAGCGCGCCCAGATCGTACTGCGCTTGCGGATTGCCGTCCTCAGCCGCCTGCTGGAACAGGGCGGCAGCGCGCTCCAGATCGAATTTCACGCTGTCCCCCTTGACGTGCAGCAGCCCGAGATTGTAGGCGGCGTTGGTGTGCCCTTGCTCCGCGGCGAGTTCGAACAGCGCCGCGGCCTGCGAAATGTTCTGGCCGATGCCGTCACCGAGGAGACGCATCATGCCGAGCGCGAACTGCGCGTCCGGATCGCCGCGCTCTACGCCGGCGGCATACCATTCCGCAGCCTTGATCTTGTCCTGAGGTACGCCGAGCCCCTCGCTGTAAATGCGCCCGATGAGGGTGGGCGCCTGGGCCTCGCCGCGCTCGGCGGCTTCCTTGGCCAGATCAAGCGCTTCGAGATAACGGCCTTCGAAGAAAGCCGCGTATGCGGGATCATCCGTGCTTGCGAGAGCCTCGTGCCCACCAAGCGACAGCAGCAGCGCCACGGCGAACATGGTGATGCCGCGGCGCCAGCCACGATATGGTCGATCGGTTCCCATCTCTGCCCCGCTAGCGTCCCGTGATCATACTGCTCAGCTTGTGCAGCGCGGCCGCCGGATCGTCAGCCTCCCAGATCAGCGTGGAAACGCCGATGAAGTCCGCTCCCGCGTCAATCAGGGCCTCTGCGTCTTCCCAGCCGCCGTAATGCCAACCGACAACCGGCGGTTCGCAGACCTCCTGCCACCAGCTGACCAGCCCGGTCACGTCCTGCATCTCGAAATGTCCAGGTTCCGGGCCGAAGGCGACGTAATCCGCGCCCAGTTCGCCCAGCACCAGCGCGTCATGCCGAGACGTTCCGCATGCCGCGCCGATCATGGCCTCCGAGCCGAGCATGCTCCGGCAGGATGCATAATGCGCTTCGTTGGCAGGAATGTGGACGCCATCCGCCCCTACGGTGCGGGCCAGCTCGGGCGAATCAGCGAGCAGCAACGGCACGCCCTGCGCATGGGCAAGAGACACGACCTCACGTGCAGCAGGCTCGCAGGCTTCGCCTTGGCTGAAGAGCAGGAGCGCCGCGACTTGCTCGCTTTCGAGCAGGTTGGCGAGAACGCTGGCGTCCGCTTCGCCCGGCACAGCGAGGTAGATTTGGCAGATATGGTCTGCTTTGCCGCTGCCCATGTCCTCGATCAGCCGGTCTTCGCCATCGCTGCCGCCACGTCGGCCATGCGGTTCGAGAAGCCCCACTCATTGTCGTACCAGGACAGGACCCGCACCAGCCTGCCATCGACGATCTGGGTCTGGGTCGTGTCGAAGGTGGAGGAATAGGGGCTGTGGTTGAAGTCGATAGAGACGAGAGGCTCATCCGTAACGTCCAGGACGCCGGCCAGCTCTTGTTCAGCGGCGCGGCTCATGGCGGCATTAATTTCATCCACCGTGGTTTCGCGCGTGGGAATGAACTTCAGGTCAATCATCGAGACGTTCGGGGTCGGCACACGGATCGCGGTGCCGTCCAGCTTGCCTTCCAGCTCCGGCATCACTTGTGCGACTGCACGAGCGGCCCCGGTTGTGGTCGGGATCATCGAAAGGCCAGCGGCGCGAGCGCGACGCGGATCCTTGTGCGGCGCGTCGAGAACGCGCTGGTCATTGGTGTAGGCGTGCACCGTCGTCATGAAGCCCTGCGAAATGCCGCACATCTCATGCAGCACCCTGGCGACCGGCGCGAGGCAATTGGTCGTGCAGGAGGCGTTTGAGACGATCTTGTGTCCGTTGTTGATCGCCTCATGGTTGACCCCGTAGACGACCGTAATGTCGGCGCCCTTGGCCGGGGCGGATATCAGCACTTTCGACGCCCCTGCCTCCAGATGTTTGCTGGCGCCGTCGCGCTCGGTGAAAGCGCCGGTGCACTCCAGCACCACATCAATGCCGAGATCGCCCCATGGCAGCTTGAGCGGATCGCGATCGGCGAAGACTTTGATCGGGCCCATGCCGGCGTCGATCGTGTCGCCCTCGACCTGCACGTCGCCGGGGAAGCGGCCATGCACGGAGTCGTATCTGAGCAGATGCGCGAGGGTTTCCACGGGGGCTGTGCCGTTGATGGCCACGACCTCGATATCTGTGCGGCGGGTTTCCACGATTGCCCGTAAGGTGCCGCGCCCGATCCGTCCGAATCCGTTGATAGCGACCCTGACAGCCATGCGCGCCTCCTGAGTTCATCCTGATTTATGGTGGGGCTTCGCGGTCCGGCAAGAAGATGCCGCGCCGTCCCGCCGAGCCGTTTTCGTTCGACATCCTTGTATGTCGGCACACACAAAACGCAAGGAAAAGCGGCTGGGTTCGAGGGGCGGCGACCGATCAGCGAGGAAGCTGGTGAAGGCGCGGAAGAAGCGGTTGCGCCGTCGCCGCCTTGCACGCGCTGATTCGCGGTGCGCAAGAGCGCCATTCGCGCCTTTCATGGCAGAGCCCAGGCTTGTCGACATGCACGCGACGGTTGCATATTGCTCGCAAGCTATTGATGACCCTTTAAACCTCACGAAATCAATAGCTTAGTTGAGGTGCGCGTTCTGCGGCGCGTGCTGGCCGCACCCGAGATTTCCTGCCCGGACGCGCGCTTGACGCCTTTCAAGACCGGTGCCTATGGTGACGCTGGGGAGCATTCTTTAGCGTCTCAAGCAAAAAATGCGGTTCAACGTCGCGGTGTGTGGTGAGCAAGCCGAGCAAAGCATCAGGTGCGCGTGGGCGGGCGAAGGCGCGGACAGCGGGGCGCGCGCAAGGCGGGGCAGCAGCGAAGGCTTCAGGCGGGGCGCAGCGCAAGTCGTCTGGCGGGCCGTCGAGGGCGGAACTGGAACAGGAAGTGGCCAAGCTGAAAGAGCTGAACGCCAAGCTGCAAGATGACCTGCGCCGTGAACGCGAGCGGGCCGAACGGCTCGAAGAAATCAATCAGCAGGCGGGGGAACGGATCGATAGCGTGATCGGGCGCATCAAGACGCTGCTGGCGTCGTGAGCGGTCCGGCGTTCTCGGGTATATCGGCGTATGATCCGCTCGCCGCCGGGAAAGGCAGGCGCTTATGCCTCAGGTGACCCTGACAATCGGCAACAAGACCTATCGGCTGGCCTGCGCGGAGGGCGAGGAGCCGCGCATTCATGCGCTAGCGTCGCATTTTGCCGCGCGCGTGGATGAAATCGGCGAAAGGTTCCCGAGGATGCCTGCGGATCAGTTGTTTCTCATGGCGGCGCTGATCGTCACCGACGAGCTGTTCGAAGCGCGGGAAGAGCTGCAAGGCACGCTTAAGCAGCTCGCGCGGCTAGGCAATGCGCTCAGCGACAAACCAAGCGCGCGCGCGCCGAGCGGCTCGGAGATGGCGCAGATCGTGAAGGATGCGAGCGCACGGCTCAACACGCTGGGCAGCGAGAAGCCCGCGCCGAATTCCGGCTCGCTGGCGGCGGGCGCGGGCAAGGCGAAGCCTGCGGATGGTGGCGCGAAGCCGGGCAAGGCCGCGGGCGGCGGCGATTGAAC
>CAZYUT010000008.1:0-34809 GCA_964650735.1 uncultured Hyphomicrobiaceae bacterium | reverse complement strand
CCCCGCCCTCCTGCGGCAGGATCGCCACGCGCCGGCCGGCTTGCGGCTTGCCCACGTGGCCCGGCTTCGGCGGCACGCGCGGCGATGATGAAATGAAGGTCGAGATTTCGCTCTGGCCCAGCGCCTCGTAGAGAACCGTCCCGGTGCGCTCGGACCACTCCCGCGCGACCGCCTCGGGCAACGCCTCGCCCGCGCACAGACCGTGGCGCAGGCTGGCCATCGCGCCCGGCGGCAGATCGGCATATTTCAGGATGCGCCGATACAGGCTCGGCACGGCCGCGAAGATGGTCGCCTCGTAGGCCGCGATCAGCTTCGGCCAGACCGCCGGATCCTTCTCGCCCGTGTATATGATCGCCGTCGCGCCGTTCGCCCACGGGTCGGTCAGCCCGGTCCCCAGCGTGTAGGTCCAGTTGAAGCCGCCCGCGTGCATCACGCGGTCCTCCGGCCCGATGCCGTACCAGCCCTGATACATCGGGCGGCGGCCCCAGGCGGCGCGCTGCGCGTGGAGGACGCCTTTCGGCTGGGCCGTCGTGCCGGAAGTGTAGATCAGGAAGGCCGGGTCGTCGGCGCGGGTGTCGGCGTAGTCAGCGCGGGGGCTGTGGCGCAGCGCGGCGACGTCCTCCGGCGCGAAAATCCTGACGCCTTCAGGGATCGGCTCGACCGGCAGCGTGGGCTCAAGCGCGATCGCCGCCGCGCCGCTGTCAGCCAGCAGAAAGCCCGCCTCGCGCGCGCTGAGCTGGTCTGACACGGGCACGGGTACGATCCCGCCCGCGATCGCGGCGAAGAAACTAAGCGCATAGGCACTGGTGTTCTCCAGCCGGATCAGCAGCCGGTCGCCCGGCGCCAGCCCCGCCGCGCGAAAGGCCCCCGCCATCCGCAGGATCGCGTCTTCCAGCGCCGCATAGGTCCAAATCTCCGCTGGCGAGCCGCTCGCATCTTCCGCGACGATCAGCGCGGGTTTGTCCGGCGTGCGGGCCGCCGCCGCTAGGCAGTATCGCGCCGTGTTGAAGCGTTCAGGAACCGGCCCGGCAGGATCGACACTCATTGCGCCCCGGCGAGGTCGGTCGCCATCCACCAGGTGTCGATATCGACGCCGCTGAACGGCGGAGTCTCCGGGTGCTGAAGCTCACGCCAATGCGCGACCCACAGCTTCGGCAGATGGAACAGCGGGATCACGTAATGCCCCGACATCAGCACCCGGTCGAGCGCGCGCACCGCCGAAACGAAATCCTCGCGCGATTTGGCCTGCAGCATCGCGCCGATCATCGCGTCCACGGCCTCGTTCTTGACGCCGGCATAGTTGAACGTGCCCTCGCGGTCGGCGGCCTTCGAGGACCAGCGGAAGGTCTGCTCGTTGCCCGGCGAAAGCGACGCCCCCCAGCGGTTCTGGATCATGTCGAAGTCGTAGGTCTGTTTGCGCCGCTGATACTGCGCGGAGTCGACGATGCGCACCGACGCCTCGATGCCGGCCCGCTTGATCGCGCGCGTGTAGGTCAGCAGCAGGCGCTCCTGCTCGGGATCGACCGCGAGAATCTCGAAACGCAGCGGCTCTCCCGAGCGCGTGTTGACAAGCTGCCCGCCGCGCAACTCATAGCCAGCTTCGCCAAGCAGCCTCAACGCCGTGCGAACCCGAGCGCGGTTGCGCCCTGACCCGTCGCTCTGCGGTAATGCGTATGTGCCATCCATGATGGCCGGATCGACCGCGCCGGGGAACGGCGCGAGCAGTTCCCGCTCTCGTTCATCCGCCGGGCGGCCATGCGCGGAAAGCTCCGAACGGGCGAAATAGCTCTGGCTGCGCTCGTAAAGCCCGTGGAACAGCTTGGCGTTCATCCACTCAAAGTCGAACAGTTCGATGAGGGCCTTGCGGACCCGCTCGTCGGAAAACACCTCACGACGTGTATTGAAGACCAGCGCGTTCATGCCTGCAGGCAGTTCCACTGCGAACTCCTTGCGCAGCACCTTGCCTTCGCGCACCGCCGGGAATTCGTATTCGCGCGCCCACTGGCCAGGATCGCTTTCGGTCCTGAACAGCGACACACCCTTCTTGAACGCCTCGAACATGGCATTGGCATCGCGGTAAAAGTCGTACTGGATCTCGTCAAAGTTGTAGTGCCCGCGATTGACCGGCAGGTCGCGGCCCCAATAATCCGGGTCGCGCTTGTAGGTGATGCGGGTGCCGGGATCGACTTCGCCGACGATGTAGGGCCCGCTGCCGACGGGCGGCTCCAGCGTCGTCTGCTCGAAGGTCTCGGGGTCGATGGCGTGTTCGGGCAGGACCGGCATCAAGCCCAAGATGAGCGGCATCTCACGGTCGCCCCCATCGTTGAAAGTGAACTTCACCGTGCGCGGGCCGGTTTTCTCCACCTTATCGACCTTGGAATAATAGAATTGATGGTTGGGCCGCCCGCGATCACGCAAGAGCGCGTGGGAAAAGATCACGTCGTCCACCGTCACCGGCTCGCCGTCGGAAAAACGCGCCTCCTCGCGAATTGTGAATGCAACCCAGGCGCGGTCCGGCGGCGTCTCGATGCTTTCGGCGAGCAGGCCATAGAGCGAAAACGGCTCGTCCTGCGCGCGCGCCATCAGGCTCTCGTAGACGTATTCGCGCATCCCCGGTACGGCCTCGCCCTTGATGATGAGCGGGTTGAGACTGTCGAACGAACCCTGCACGGCGCGGACCAGCTTGCCGCCGTTCGGCGCGTCCGGATTGACGTAGTCGAACGCCGTGAAGTCTGAGCCATAATTGGGCTCGCCATGCATCGCGATGCCATGGCGCGGTTCGGCTGCGGCCGCTCCAGCGATGACGGCCAGTGCCGCAGCGAGCGTGACCGCCGCTGCGATGCGTTTCCTTCGCAATGGTATTCTTGCCGTCATAAGAGCTGTCTCCGCCTGCCGCCGCGTCATTTGCTGGCGTGAGAATAAAAATGCATTGGACCAGGCACAACTGGATTACGCGAGAGTGTCGGCCACAAAATGAGCAAAAAATCGATTACCGTGCATAGCGGCGGAGGAAAGCCGGGGCAAGGTCCCGGACATGGTGATAAGCCGAGAGCGACGAGCGCCGCGCGGACACATCGGCGGCGCCTGTGCATGAGGGGCTGGCGAGCGTGTGACACGTCACGAAGTCGCCTCAATTCGACGTAGGCAGGACAATCGTTGGGGGGCGCCAGCGCGGCGGCAGAAAAGCCCGAGCTAGGCCCGGAACAGTTCGTGAAAGGTTGATTGATGTTGGACGTAACGATGAAGAGCATCTGCCGTTCTGGTTTTGCCTTGTGCGGTCTTGTGGCCGGTGCGGCACTGGCTGGATCTCTATTGGCGGCGTCTCAGGCTGCTGCGCAGGAAGAACAACAACAGGAACAGCAGTCTGCCTGGGTGAAGCTGTGTGAAAAAGCCCCGAACTTGCAGGAAGAAGGCCAGGAATTGGATGTTTGCCTGACGCACCACGAGCGGATCGACGGAAACACTGGCCGCGTGCTGGTTTCAGCAGCGATCCGCCAGGTCGAGGGCCGGGATACCAAGTCGCTGATGGTGATGGTGCCGCTGGGTATGGCGCTGCCGGCCGGCGTCCAGGCCAAGGTCGATGAAAATGAGCCGATCAAGCTCAACTATACGCTTTGCCATGTCGGCGGCTGCACCGCAGAGACCGAAGCGACTGACGAGATCATTCAGCAGTTTGAAAGCGGAGAACAGGTCGTCGTGGCCGCGATGAACCTGGCAGGCCAGCCGATCGGTTTCCCGGTTCCGCTGACCGGCTTCACCACTGCCTATGCGGGCGATCCGGTCGACAACGAAAAATACCGCAATGCCCGCCAGCAGCTGATGCAGACCATCCGCCAGCGCCAGATCGCGATGATGAGACGGGCGCAGGAAGAACGACAGCAGCAGCAACAGCAGGAGGGCGAGGGTCAAGGCCAGTAGGCGCGCACCCCCGTTCTTCTCCACAACGCTCTCCACTGCCGCTTGCCCCGCGCAAGCGGCAGTTTATTTTGTCAGGCGGCCGGGTACAGCTCGTAGGGGATGGGTTGGAAGACCTCGCGTTGCGGATCGCAGCTGGCGAGGAAACGGCCGACTTCCCCAATGCTGAACCGGTCCAGAAAAAGCACTGGGTGTCCCTGCGCCGGAATGGTCAGCGCCGTCACGTTGGGGTGGCGCCGCTTCATCTCCTCGAACGTCTCGGCAAGCAGCAGGTCCGTGTTCTCGCCGCGCAAGAGCATAAGCGGGACACGCTGCAGCGCATCGAAATAAGCCCACATGTCGGGAATGCGCTTGGAGATGTCGATCTGCGAGAGCGCCTTGGCGATCCGCTTGTCATAGCTTGCCGCCGGCCTGCCATCCTCGGTTTCGTTGAAAGACATGCGCGCAAGAGCCTCCCAATCCTCCGGGGGCATGTCGGTAAAAAAACGCTCATTTATCTGTTGAACCAGAGCGACCGCCTCGTTCCAATCGGCCGGCACCGGAATCTTGCCCGCGTAGCCCATGATCCGCGCGAGGCCAGCCGTTCCGATCTCCGGGCCGATATCATTGAGCACGGCCGCGCCGATCATTCCCGGCCGCAGCACGGCCATCAGCATCGCGATGATCCCGCCGCGCGATGTGCCAATCACGGCTGCGTCATGCAGGTTGGCCGTCGCCATGAAGTCGAGCGTGTCCAGCAGCTCGATGAACGGCGAATAGTTGCGCCAGTCCGGGTCATGGTCCGAAAGCCCGCGGCCGCGATAATCAAGCGCATAGACCTCGCGGGGCGCATGGGGGTCGCTCGCCAGGTGCTTCGCGAGGAAGTGGAAGTCGCGGGAGTTGCGCGTCAGGCCCGCGAGGCAGACAGCCGGGCGCGTGTCGGAGTTGGGGCGGCCATAATGGCGGACATGCAGCCGCAGCCCGTCAAACGATGTGTAGAAGATGTCGCGCCAGGCCTTGCGTCCGGTCGCACGCGCGTTCTGTCGTATCATGATCCCTCGGCAGGCGGGCGGTGTCCGTGGCTTAAGCCTGCGCAGTGCAGCGTTAATTCATCGCGGTACCTGCGTAAATCGGCGCGGGCGGCGCGCCGGTGCGGCCGCGATGCAGATCGGTCGCCAGTGTAACGTCGCCGGCCTCGCCTTGCGCCAGGACAGCGCGATAGACTTGGAGGCTCTCCATAATCTTGTGCACATAGACGCGCGTCTGTGTGAACGGGATGCGCTCGACCCAGTCCACCGGGTCCACGCCAGGCTTGCGGGGGTCGCCGAACAGCGCGATCCACTGGTTCACGCGTCCTGGCCCAGCGTTATATCCGGCAAGCATCATGATGTAGGAGTCATCGAAACGGTCAAGCAGGCGGCGCATATAGGCGCTGCCAAGCTTGGCGTTGTATTCTGGATCGTTCAGGCTCGCCAGGCGATAGCGCATGTTGTTGAGCCGCGCCATCATCCGCGCCGTGGCGGGCATGAGCTGCATCAGACCGCGCGCCCCGGCGCTGCTGACCGCCTCGGGATTGAATTCGCTCTCCTGCCTGGCAAGCGCCAGCATCAGCGCGCGCTCAACCGGCTCTGCGCCTGCCAGCATTTCGAATTCCGGGATATCGGTCGGATAAGCATAGGCCTCGACAGGAAAGCCGCGGTTTAGCGCCACCTTGCCGAAGCGCACCACCACATTCGGCGGGGCCATCCGCAGGGCCAGCTCTGCAGCGAGCGTCATTTCGCCGGGCGACTCGAAATCGCGCGCCATCTCATAGATGAACAGCGAAAGAAAGGAATCGAACCCGGCCTGCCGCGCAATCGGGAGCGCGCGGACCACGCCGCGGGCGGCGAAGCGTTCCATGTCGTTCTCGGTCGGGCGGGCAGGCTCGCGGAAGCGGACTGGCGCAGCCCGGTCGCCGAGCGCCAGCGCCGCGAGCTGGCCGTAATAGACATGGAAGTGCGCGGCGGCGCGCGCAAACAGCTGCTCTGCCATGTCGACATCGCCAAGCTCCAGGGCAGCGCGGCCAGCCCAGTAATCGCTGCGGGCGAAACCGGCCGGGAGGTCGGCCCCCTTGCGCGAGGCGGCGAAATGCGTCATGGCGGCTTGCGGGTTGTCGAGAAAGCGAAGCGCGATCCACCCGGCGAGGAACTCCGCCTCGTGCAGGTCATCACCTGTCGCGCCCCCGTGGCGGCTGGCGATCTGGTAAGCAATCTCGGGCTTTCCAGCATCCAACGCAGTGCGGGTCTGGACTCGGCGCTCCTGCCACCACTCGTTTGGATCGACCAGCGCTTCGGCGTCCACCGGCGCCATCTGCATAAGGCCCCACGCCTTTTCGTCATTGCCATGCCGGCGCAGCCAGCGCACGCGGCTGAGCAGCACCTCCGGCTCAGTCTTCACCCTCTCGTCCAGGTCGGTCAGCAAACCGCCTGCCCGGCGCGAGCGCTGAACCTCGGCGACGCGCGCATCCAGGGATTTCTGGTCAAGCGGATCCAGCTGCCCTTTGAGGCGCCGCGCATCATCGATTAGCTTCCGGTCATCCTGCGCCAGCAGCCAGTCGGCCCGCGCCTTGTGATCCTCCTTGCGCAGCAGATTGTCGAATCGCTCCCGGATGGCTTCTTGCGCGTCCTCGTCCATGGCATGCTTGCGCCACGCCTCGCGCACGAGTGCGGTGCCGCGCTCCGTTTCGCCAGCGGCGATATAAGCTGCACCAAGCGCCGCTTTGCCCGCGCCGGTTTGCGGCGGGTCATCGGCGAAAAAGGCGAAGACTACATCTACGGGTGGCTCGTTCAACAGCGCGGAGAGTTCGGCGTTTCGCCGCAGCACCTTCTTGCTCGGCCACATCGGATGGTCGCGGCGGAAGGCGGCGAACTCGGCGAGATCGGCGTGGCCCTTGCTGGAGCGCAGATAATACCAGCGCGCCATCAGCCGCGCGGTGTCGTCTTCGATGCGCGCAATCAGCGGTTTTCCGGCGTCCAGCTGATCGCTGTAGAACAGCCGGATCGCTTCTTTCAGCAGCTTCTCATCGTTATCCGAGATCCTGATGCGCTCAAGCTGGGTTAGCCGATCGGCGATCGCCTCGCGGTCCAACCCGCGCGGCCGCTGCTGCAGATCATGCGCCATTGGCGGCGCAGAGGGCGATACGCTCGGCCGGGTCAGGGAAGCGATCTGCGGCTCGGTTTGGGGAGGCAGATGTTTGGGCACAGGCGGCGCAGGGACGTTGGCGCCGACGGGCGCGCTGCCCCCGGGCTGCCCAGTCAGGGGGGCTTCGGGCAACGGACGCACCGTAATGGCGCCTCGCTCGGATGGCGGACCCGCTGGCTCCGCGGGAACCGCTTGCGGCTGCACGACACGTTCGGGCGGTTCCGTCTGTGGCGATTGGGCGGCGGGTTCCGGCGCGACAGCTGCAATCCTCTGCTCGCCTTCGACCCACGGCTGCAAACCGACCAACAGCCCGGTCAGCGCGCCGCCAACGGCTACGGCAGCGAGGACGAGACCGAAGCGCCCGCCGCCATTTTGAGATGCTGTCCCCATCCGTTTAGATGACCGCCTATGTTCCCTGGCGTGTGCGCAAACGCCCGCCCGCTCGGTTGTGCGCTTCTCGCAGCGGTGCTCCCCGTGCATATCCGGACTGTCAGAGCGAATCGGCAGGAATCCGGCATAATCATGGCCGCGCGATCCGGCGAGCAGCAGTGTTGCTCCGCCCCCGCCAACTCATTATCGTCGCGTTGAACGCCACCAATCAAGGATCATCGATGTTCAGAGGCTCCTACACCGCGCTGATCACGCCGTTCCGCGACAATCGCGTCGACGAGGAGGCGTTCCGCGCGCTCGTTGACCGCCAGATTGAAGCGGGGACGCATGGTCTGGTTCCGGTCGGGACGACGGGCGAATCGCCGACGCTGTCCCATGATGAGCATAAAGCCGTTATCGAAATGTGCATCGACCAGGCGGCAAAGCGTGTTCCGGTGATCGCCGGGGCGGGGTCGAACAACACGGCTGAGGCCATCGAGTTCAGCCAGCACGCGCAAAAGGCTGGCGCGGACGGCATCCTCAGCGTCATCCCGTATTACAACAAGCCGACACAGGAAGGGCTCTACCAGCATTATAAGGCGATCAACGACGCGGTGGACATCCCCGTCATCATCTACAACATACCGGGGCGCAGCGTCGTCGACATGTCGGTCGAGACTATGACGCGGCTTTACGAGCTGCCGAACATCGCCGGGGTGAAGGACGCAACCGCGAATATGGGCCGCGTCAGCCAGCAGCGCGCGGCCATGGGCGAGGGCTTCATCCAGCTTTCAGGCGAGGACGCCACGGCGCTCGGCTTCAACGCGCATGGCGGGCACGGCTGCATATCCGTGACGGCGAATATCGCGCCGGAGCTTTGCGCGAAGTTCCAGAACGCATGCGAGGCGGGGGACTACACGACCGCGCTGAAGCTGCACGACCGGCTGATGCCGCTGCACGAGGCGCTGTTCATCGAGTCGAACCCCGCGCCGGTAAAATATGCCGCACAGGTGCTGGGACTGTGCCGGGAGGATGTGCGCCCGCCGCTGGCGACACTGCGGCCGGAAACGAAGCGGGCAGTCGAGCGCGCGCTGGACCAGGCCGGTGTTGCGTAAACCCCGGGGCGGCCGCGAGAGCGAGTCATGAGCAAGAAAGACGGACCGGCGCGCCGCGTCGTGGCGGAGAACCGCAAGGCGCGCCACAACTACGACATTGTTGAAACGTTCGAGGCCGGGATCGCGCTGGAGGGCTCGGAGGTCAAGAGCCTGCGCGAGGGCAAGGCGAACATCGCCGAATCCTACGCCAGCCCGGAGGACGGTGAGCTATATCTGATCAACAGCTCGATCCAGGAATACAAGCAGGCCAACCGCTTTAATCACGAGGAGCGGCGGCCGCGCAAGCTGCTCATGCACAAGCGCGAGATCGCCCGGCTGATCGGCGCAACCGAGCGCGAGGGCATGACGCTCGTGCCGCTGAAGCTCTATTTCAATGATCGCGGCATCGCAAAGGTCGAGCTGGCGCTGGCGAAGGGCCGCAAGATGCACGACAAGCGCGAGGCGGAGAAGTCGCGCGACTGGCAGCGGCAGAAGGCGCGACTGTTGCGCGAGCGTGGCTAACTTCGAGCATCGCTGGGCGCGAGGTCAGCGAGGTTCATGAGGTCCGTGACGCTCGGAATTTCGATTTCGCGGTTGCCGCGAAGCCTGATGATGCCGTCGCGCTTCATCTTGCTGATCTGGCGGCTCACGCTTTCGGTCGTCAGGCCGAGGAAATCCGCGATGTCGGACCGGCCCAACGGCAGCAGGAAGGCGGCGCTGTCTTCTTCCCCGGCGCCCTGACAACCGAGATCCTGCGCCCGCCGCGCGATCATGATCAGGAAGGTTGCAACCCGCTCTGTCGCATTCTTCCGCCCCAACAGCAACGCCCACTCATGGGAAGCGTCCAACTCATCGAGCGTGTGCGCGAGCAGCCGGCTCTGAAGCTCCGGAAACCGCTGCATGAGCCGCTCGAAATCGCCGCGCGGGAAAAGGCACAATTCGACATCCGTCGCGGCTTCTGCGCGGTATGGGCTTTCAGCCCGCATCGCGCGGCCCATAAAATCAGAAGGAAACAGCAGCCCGACAATATGCTGGCGGCCGTCGGTCATGGTTTTGGCGAGTTTGACCACGCCGTTCAGCACGTTGCCGAAACAGTCCTGCTGCTCGCCTTCATGGATGATAACCGCGCCGGCCTCGCAGAAGCGCCGGTGCGCGATATGGTTCATCGCCTGGATTTCCTCCGGCGAGAGCGCCCCGCAAATCGCCTTCCGGCGAATGGTGCAAACATCACAATGCTTCGGCAGGCTGCGTGGGTGAAACATTCTGAACTATCCGCTTGCGAATGTTTCACGATTATGCGGCATTCCGCAGGGCCGAACAACCAAAGCGTGCTGGAGCCGGCGCGGCACAGACGCAAGCCGGATTGCATTTGGCCGCAGAAGCCAAAACCCTCTATGACTTGCGCGGGCGCATCGAGAGCGGCGTCCGGGCATCCACTGCCGCCCATCCCTGCGTAACGCCAGCACATGCCAAGGAAAACCGCCGCCATGCCGCACGCGATCGAAGTCTCGAATTTGAGCAAGTCCTACGCCGATGGCTTCCGAGCGCTGAAATCCGTGGACCTCACAATCCGCGACGGCGAGATCTTCGCGCTGCTTGGCCCTAACGGAGCAGGCAAGACCACACTGATCAATGCGATCTGCGGCATAGTGACGCCATCCAGCGGGACGATCACGATAAGCGGCTTCGACAACCAGAAAGAGTATCGTCAGGCGCGCGCGCTGGTTGGGCTCGTGCCGCAGGAGTTGACCACCGAAGCGTTCGAGACGGTGTGGACCACCGTGAGCTTCAGCCGCGGGCTTTTTGGCAAGCCGCGGGACGACACGCATCTCGAAAAGGTGCTGCGCGATCTCTCGCTTTGGGACAAGCGCGACAGCAAGCTCATCACCCTTTCCGGCGGCATGAAGCGGCGCGTCCTGATCGCCAAGGCGCTGTCGCACGAGCCGCGCATCCTGTTCCTCGACGAGCCGACGGCCGGCGTCGATGTCGAGTTGCGCCGCGACATGTGGGAGGTCGTGCGCCGGCTGCGCGAGACCGGCGTGACGATCGTTTTGACGACACACTACATCGAGGAGGCCGAACAGATGGCCGACCGCGTCGGCGTCATCAACGAGGGCGAGCTGATCCTGATCGAGGACAAGGATGAGCTGATGCAGAAACTTGGGCAAAAACAGATCATCCTCGATCTCAACCAGCCGCTCACAACGGTCCCCGAGCATCTCCAGGACGATAGGCTGACGCTGGAAGGCAATGGGATGCAGCTTGTCTACACCTACGACACGCATGCCGAGCGGACGGGCATCACCACGCTCCTGCAGGACCTGCGCGACGCGGGTATCCACTTCCATGACATCCACACAAAACAAAGCTCGCTCGAAGAAATCTTCGTCGATCTGGTCAGAAGAAGCTGATGAATTTTCACGCGATCAAGGCGATCTATAATTACGAGATGGCGCGGACCTGGCGCACGCTGTTTCAGAGCATCGTCTCGCCTGTGCTCACGACCGCGCTGTATTTCATCGTGTTCGGCTCGGCTATCGGCTCGCGCATCGAGCAGATCGGCGGCGTCGACTATGGCTCGTTCATTGTGCCGGGGCTGATGATGCTGACGCTGCTGACGCAAAGCGTCGCGAACGCGTCGTTCGGCATCTATTTCCCAAAATTCACCGGCACAATCTATGAGCTGCTTTCCGCGCCGATTTCAGCCTTCGAGATCGTGCTCGGCTACGTCGGCGCGGCGGCCACCAAATCGCTCATCCTCGGCATCATCATTCTCATCACGGCGAGCTTCTTCGTTGAGCTGCGCATCGAGCACCCGCTGCTGATGATGCTGTTCATGGTGCTCACAGCGATCACCTTCAGCTTGCTCGGCTTCATTATCGGCATCTGGGCGGACGGCTTCGAGCAGTTGCAGATCGTCCCGCTTCTGGTGATGACGCCGCTCGCCTTCCTCGGCGGCACCTTCTATTCGATCGATATGCTGCCGCCGTTCTGGCAGACGGTGACGCTGTTCAATCCGGTCGTCTATCTCATCAGCGGCTTCCGCTGGAGCTTTTATGAGGTCGCCGATGTCAGCGTCTGGGTCAGCCTGGTGATGATCTTCGTGTTCCTCGCCGTGGGGCTGACGCTCGTCTGGCGCATCTTCCAGACCGGCTACAAGCTCAAAAAATGATGATTGCCGCTGGCTCACCGGAATTTGTCGTGCTTCCGACAAAGTGCGAAACTACAAATGTTTGGTAAACGCTGCCGGAGTATCATCTCCACCTGGCGGGGGACCGCGCAGGCTCGGGAACACAGGCTTTCCGACACCGATGGCAATGATCGAGAAATTCAGGCGCTGGCGCCGCGATCTGGCGCGTCTGTCCGAACACAAGGACGAGCTGGCCCGCGCGCGCGGCGAAAACGTCTTTCGCGTCGAGCCTGAGCCGCTGAAGCCCGATACGCCGCGCCGCTCGTGGAGATGGCGCATCACCCGCTTCGTGCTCATCTGGGGCACAGTCACGGCAAGCGTCTTCGCGCTCATCGTCGTCGGCGCCGTGACGGTTTATTCTTATCTTGCCACCGACCCGCTCAAGGCCGGGCTGAGCCAGAACCCGGCTAAGCTCACCATTTTGTCAGAGGGCGGCGAGGTCATCACCGAGAAGGGCCTGCGCCGGACGCATGTTCCGTACGAACAGATGCCGCGCCATTTGATCGACGCGGTGCTCGCGACAGAGGACCGGCGGTTCTACTGGCATTTCGGCTTCGACCCGATCGGCATCGTCCGCGCAGTCATCGCCAACCGGGAGGCCGGGCGCATCGTGCAGGGCGGCAGCACCATCACCCAGCAGCTTGCAAAGGTGCTGTTCCTGGAGCCGGAGCGCACCTACTGGCGCAAAATCGAGGAGGTGCTGCTCGCGCTCTGGCTGGAATACCGGCTGGACAAGGCGCAGATCCTCGAACTTTACCTGAACCGGATTTATTTTGGCGCGGGCAACTACGGCGTCGAGGCTGCGGCGCAGCATTATTTTGGCAAGAGCGTCTCCGAACTTGGGCTTTACGAGAGCGCGATCCTTGCTGGTCTTATTCGCGCGCCGTCCTATTTTGCGCCAACGCGCAATCTGCGCCGCGCACGCCAGCGCGGGCAGACGGTCCTCGGCCTGATGCTGGAGACCGATGCCATAACCCGCGAGCAGTACGACGAGGCGCTGCGCAACCCTCCGAACCTGCGCGCCTTCCTGCCGTCCGAGAGTTACGGCTATGTGATTGACTGGGTGGTGCAGCAAGTCGCGGACTTCCGCCAGACATTGCAGGCCGACCTCGTCGTCCAGACCACGATAGACTATCGGCTGCAGGGCGAGGCGCAAAGGCTCGTCGCCGAGACGATGGCTGCGGAGGGCGACTCATACGACGCGGGTCAGGCGGCCGCCGTGATCCTCGACACCGACGGCGCGGTCAGGGCGATGGTCGGCGGCCGCGACTACCGCGACAGCCAGTTCAACCGCGCGGTCGCCGCGAAGCGCCAACCCGGTTCGACATTCAAGCCCTTCGTATTTCTGGCGGGCCTCGAACAAGGCCTGACCCCGGAGAGCCTCGTCCGCGATGGGCCACTGGAGGTCGAGGGCTGGGAGCCAAAGAATTACAACTCGCGCTACTATGGCGACGTGACGCTACGCGAGGCGCTGGCCCGATCGATGAATACGGTCGCGGTGCGCGTGTCGGAGTGGGCAGGGCGCGGACGAGTCATCGAGGTGGCGCGGCGGCTGGGCGTTGAATCCGCGCTTGCGCCCGAACCGTCGCTCGCGCTGGGGACATCGGAAGTGTCGTTGCTGGAGTTGAGCGGCGCTTACGTGCCGTTCAGCAATGGCGGCCTGCGTGCAGTGCCCTACATCATCGAGTCCATTATCGATGCCAAGGGGCGCGTCCTGCTGCAACATAGCGCCGGCGATGAACGCCGCGTGATCAGCCGCGCCCACGTCGCCGCGATGAATGACATGCTCAGCGCGACCATTCAGGCAGGCACAGGTCAGCAGGCCGCCCTACCGCCGCACCCGGCCGCAGGCAAGACAGGAACCGGACAAGAGTATCGCGACGCCTGGTTCATCGGCTACACGGCGCATTTCACCACCGGCGTCTGGCTCGGCAATGACGATTTCAGCCCGATGAAGCGGATCACCGGCGGTTCGCTGCCGGCCACCATCTGGCGCAACCTGATGGATGCCGCGCACCGGACCAAGCCGCCCGCTGCACTGCCCGGCGGCACGTGGACAGCGGCGCGGTTCGAGGAGCAGCGCCGCGAGCCGCAATCCTTCTGGGACCAGATTTTCGGCGCCAGCCAGAACCGGGCCGACACCTCGCTGGGCATTCCGTCGTCGCGGCAGGTGCAGCAGCGCCCGGACCGGAATACCGGTTCTAACGACTGGGCGCGGGACGCCTTTTTCGACAACTGACCTGGCGAAAAAACCGCAGGTCGCTCAGGCCGTTGCGTGCGCGCTGAGGAAGGCGAGCACGCCCCTCTTGTGGGCCGGATCACCAACCGCGCGCATGTGGTCGCGGCCGGGGATGTCGAAAACCTGCGCGCCGGGCAACAGCGTGGCCAGCTCGCTGGCGGACCCGGCGATCACATCGTCCGTCCCCACCGCAATCAGGATCGGCACGCCTGCGCTGGCGAGCGCCTCGGCCGTGATCGGCTCGCGCGAGGAGCGGATGCAGGCCGCCAGGGCACGCCGGTCGCTGCCGGTCTGATCGGCAAACAGCCGGAAGCTGCGCGCGGCATCATCCTTGACGTCATCGGGGCTGTCGGCCTCCAGCGCCGCTGCAATCGGCCTCGCCCCGCCCACGCCGCGCACCAGATTGATGCCCATGCCGGAAAGCGTGAGGCTCTTGACCCGGCCGGCGTGGTTGATCGCCAGGAATGCGCCGATCCGCGCGCCCATGGAATAGCCGATCACGTGCGCCCGCGCGATGCCAAGGTGATCCAGCAGCCGCCCTGCATCCTCGGCCATCAGCGGCGCGCCGTAGGCGGTTTCGTCGTAAAGCTTCTCGCTCTCGCCGTGGCCGCGATTGTCGATGGCGATGGTGCGGTAACCTGCCTCGGTCAGCGTCTGCGTCCAGCTCGGCCCGACCCAGTTGACCTGGCTGTTTGACGCGAAGCCGTGGATCAGCAGCACCGGCTGGCCTGCGCCCTCGTCGCGGTAAGCAATCTTCACGCCATCGGAATCAAAGACCTGCATGTCCTGCGCCACCGGGTTCGCTGTTGTCCGCGCCGCGGCTTTCGCCTATCACCACCGGGGCGATCGCGCAAACCGCAATTCGCGGCAGGGCGGAAGGCGAACACTGGAGGCGAAGGGTTTTGGAGGCGATCATGGCAACGCGCACTCCCCGGTTCTGCAACGATATCGGGGTGGAGAAGATCCACATTGGCGTGAAGGAGTTCGAATGCATCGGCGCGCGCCCGCCCCAGGACCATCCGCATATCTATCTGGACATGGGCGAGCGCCAGCAGATCGTCTGTCCATATTGCTCGACGCTGTTCATTTACGATCCAAATCTTGCCGCTGACCAGACCGACCCGCCCTACTGCGCCTACACCGATGAGAGCGACGACCGCTGATCCGTGATGTTGAGCGATGACAACCGGCGCATTCTGATCGCAGGCGGCGGGATCGGCGGCCTGACGGCGGCGCTCGCACTGGCGCAGGCGGGTACGCCGGTGCAGGTGCTGGAGCAGACGGCGGAATTTTCGCAGGCCGGCGCCGGCATCCAGCTTGGGCCGAACGCGGTGCGTGTGCTGCGCGCGCTAGGTGTCGCCGACGCGCTCGAGCCGCACGCGGTTGCGCCAGAGTGTGTACATCTGATCGACGCGCGCGCCGGGCAATTCCTGACGACGGTGCCACTCGGCCCGATGGCGGAAATGCGCTACGGCGCGCCGTACTGGGTTGTGCATCGCGCCGACCTGCAGCGCGTGTTGCTCGACGCGGTGCGTGCGAACGACAATGCCTCCATCACGCAGCCATTTCGCGTCATCTCGTGCGCTGTCGAGGGGAGGCGCGTGCAGGCTGCAAGCGAAGGTGGCGAGACGGTGTCCGGCGGCGCGCTCATCGGCGCGGACGGGATCCGCTCGCAGGTGCGCGCGGCCATCGGCTTGGCTGGTGAGCCAGCATGGTCCGGCAAGAGCGCCTGGCGGATCACGGTCCCGTTCGAGGAAGCGGCCGCGCCGATGCGGCAGAACGCAATCGGGCTTTGGCTGTCGCCACGCGCGCATATGGTGCATTACCCGGTGCGTGGCGGGGCGGAGGTGAACGTGGTCGTAATCGTCGATGACCGCAACGCGCCGGAGGGGTGGAACGTGCCGGGCGTGGCAGACGAATTTCTGCCGCATCTGAATGGCTGGCCGGAAACGGTCACCGCGTTTCTCGCGGCGCAGGGCGCCTGGCGGCGCTGGGCGCTTTACGACATGCCGCCGCCGGGCCAGTGGGCGTCCGGGCGCATCGCACTGCTGGGCGACGCGGCGCATCCGGTGCTGCCCTTCCTTGCCTCGGGCGGCGTGCTGGCAATCGAGGATGCGGCCGTGCTGGCTCGCGCGTTGCAGGGTGCGAAAGGCGATGCGGAAGCCGCCTTCGAGGATTACGCGCGCAAGCGGCGCGTGCGCGCAGCGCGTGTTCAGGCCCGCTCGCGCCGCATGGGCCGCATTTATCACATGGGCGGGGTGATGCGCTGGAGCCGCAATCAGGTGCTTACGACGCAAAGCCCACAGGTGCTATTGCGCCGCAACGATTGGCTCTATGCCTATCGCGCGGACGAGGCCTGAGGGTTGGACGCCTGGAACGGGACCTCAGGGATGACTTCGGTGGAGCGCCCCAGCACCTCGTCCGTCGGCCCCGGCTGCAGCAGCGCGTTCTCGGGATAGCCGTCGCCGGAAAAGCCCAGACGCACAAAGCGGATCGGCGCAGCCCCGCCGCCCGTCTTCACGATCAGGTCGCGCCAACCAGCGTTGCTCCCCGGCCCGACCTTGACAGGTCCGCGTACGCGCGTGGTGCGCGACACGGCCTCATAGCCGGTTTCGATCTGGCGAAAGACGATGAACGAGCAGCCGGTGGTGACGCACCAGTCCGGCCCCGAAAATAGCACAAGCGCTTCGGGCACGCCGTCGCCGGTCAGATCGACGCCGGCGGTCTCGACCGGGCTTTCGGCGCGGTCCAGCTTGATCCGGTAGCGCTCAATAGCCTTTCGCAGTTCCGTCTCGTCGACGGCCACGAGCGTCACGCGCGTTTCCGCGGCGCTTCCCGAGGGCGGGGCCAGCGTGACCGGGCGGTTTGTCGGGAATTCTCCCGGGCCGGAGGTCGTCGGCTGTGTCGTGCAACCGCCCGCTAGCGACGCCGCAGCCAACAGGGCCACGCAGCCCGCAACGCTCGTTTGGCTCCACCACCGGTTCCCGATTGTTCTGGCGTGCGCCATGACCCTGCCCATTCAGCCGATCCGCGAATCGCGCGACCGTACCATCGTTTGGGTTGCGGACAAATACGCCACAGTTAAGGCGACAGCCTGACCGCGAGCAAGCGCGCTTCACATTCCGAACCAGCCGCGCCATTTGCGACGCTCGCGTGCACCGCCTGACGCATTGTCGCTGCGGGCGGCTTCCGCGTCGTCATCATGACCCGCCGCTGACAAGCGGGAGCGCAACGACTCGCGGCTTCGCGCGCCAGCCCGGGTGTCGTCGTAATTGCCTGCGCGAGAGCCGCGCAGCGGGGGCAGGATCTGCGCCTTGGCGCTTTCGGAGGTTTCACCATCGGCGTCAGGCCCGGGCTCGCGGTCAGCCTCTTTGCCGTTCGAGGCGCGCTCGGCGGCCTGCGCTTGCTCCGCCGTACCATTCTGGCGCTTGGCGGACCGATTATGCCAGCGTTCGCGACCCCTGATGCCGAACAGCCTGCGAACGCGATGAAGCGCCTGTTCAGTCGGGTCATCCGCTTCAGCTTTCGCCGGCTCCTGCGCTGGCTCGCGCTCCGCGGCGCGGTCGCGGCTGGCATCGCGCGGCTCGGCCGGTCTTACATCCGCTTCGGACATCTCTGCTTCGGCCGCCTCGTTCGCCTCCTTGTCTGGCGTCACATCCCGCATCCCGCGCGCCGAACGGCCCCAGCCGCGCGCCCAGGAGCGCGCCTGAGCGCGCAGCCCGCCGGGGAAATCCGCGCCGGCCTCGCGCGGCGATGGCGGCGGCAGGAATAGCCGATGCAATGGCGCGGTCAGCAGGTTGGTGGTCTGCGCGGGCCGCGGCGGCGCATCGGCCAGCCGGTCGCGCAGACGCTCCAGCGCAGCGATGAGCACTGTCAGGAACCGGACCAGCTCCAGGCGCGCGCGCCTTCGCAGCTTTGCCGTGCCCAGCCGCAGCCGTTCTGCGCGCTTTTCCAGCTCCAGACGCGCGATGAACTGCCGTCCGGTTTCCGTCAGCTCCGGCGCGCGGCGCAGCATATCGGCGTAACGCTGACGCAGGCTGTGCGCCTTGACGAGAAAGTCGTAGTGCAGGCTCAGCTCGGCGGCCTCGAAATCGCGGCTGCGTTCGCGTGAATAAATGGTGGCCGAGCGGGCGCGGGCCCGGACGTCGCGGGCCATCTCCGCCGCGCGGCTCAGACCTTGCGCAAGCTGTTCAGGGAAGCGGTCGCCGGCCCGGCGCACTGAGGCGCCAATCCGCTCCACCACGGGATGATAGCGGAGATCGCCGATCTTTCGGCCAGCACCTCTTGCGTATGCCGGTATCCGCGCCGTTGCCCTGCCCAAACCGGCCGCGACTGCGCCGACGCGCGCTCTCGGGACGCGGACGCGCGGGCGGCGCGCTGCAAAGGCGGAGACATGCCGCGCGGCGCGCACCACCATGCCGGGGATTTCTCGCAAGACCGCCCAAACCGCGGCCATCGCGGCGAGCGCAAATCGTGCGGCAAGCGCCGCCAGCCAACCGATCCCGCGGCCCAGCCGCATTGCCAGGCGCGCAATTTCCCGGCCCAGGCGAGCCGCCACGCCTCCAAGCCACGCAAGCCCGCGCGGCACCGCACGCACCCAAGCTACCGGATAGGCGACGATCTCGCGCCAGGTCGGGAAGCGCTCGCGCTCGCGCTCGTCCGCGATTTCGCCCTCGACGCCGCTGACGAAGGTCTGCATGTCTTCATCCGCAAGCGCGAGGCGCAGCGCGATCGGGTCGTCCATCAGCGGCGCGCTGTCGAGAAACAGCAGGTCCTCCGCGTCGCGGCAGAACTCCTCATAGGAGCCGGGCTCGGAAAATGCCTCGCCGAACACCGCCGGATCGTCGATCAGCAGCACATCCGCCGCCGCCCACATGTCGCGGCGCAAATTAAGGATTTCGGTCAACGGAGGACAGTCGTCGCGCTTCAGTGCGCGGGAAAGCTCGGCGCGCAGGGCGCTGACATCGTCGAAATAGTCGCCATAGTCGCGGATCCGGCTGAGAAGCGCGTGGGTGCGCGCTTGACCGCCGGTCGCGTCAATCGCCAGGCCGGCTGCGCGAATGTCGGCAAAGATCTCGGGCGCCTCGCGCACGCGCGTCCATGCCTCGTTGGCGAGCGCGAGCTTGCGGCGCTGGTTGCGATGCACGAACAGCCGGTGAATCCACCATGCGCCGACGCTCGCGATGAGCCACACGGCAATGATGCCGAGAACGGACGTGATCTGCTGCATGCCATGTGATTAACACATGCGCGCGCCCGCGCCACGCCCGAGATGCCACGCGTGCGGAAGGTTGCGCGGCGACTGTGAACGCCACACAACTTTTCTCGTGGGATAAAGCAAAAAAACATGATGCGCTGTTGGATCGGCCGGCGTGGACCGCTATGCTGGCAGTTATACTACGGCGCGAACTGTATACTCGTCCGCAGGACCCCGCGCCAGCGCACCGCTAGGAGGTCAAGCCGATGACCGATCGCAATGAAAAGTCCGACCATTTCGACGTGTTCCGGCAACTGAATGAGATCAGCCGCCAGAATCTGTCATACCTCACCGGGACATTGCCGCCGTTTACAGCCGCCCTGGCGAAGTGGAACCTGGAAATGCTGCGGTTCAGCGCGCAAAGGGCGCTGGAATACCGGGAGCTGTCGGCGCGCATGGCTCAGTGCCGAACGCCCGTGGAGGTGTGGGCCGAGCAGAAGCGCTTCTTCGATCACATGCAGACAGAATATGCCGAGGAGTTGGGGCGGCTGCTCGACCTTATGAACGGCATTTCACATGGGCAGCCAAGGGGTGGGGACACAGCCGCGCCCAGGCCATCGGCAGACGCACAGGAGCCGTCGCCCGGGGCGTTTTGGGCCGGGGCGGCCATGCAGCAATCCGCCGAAGCGATGAGTGCAGCCGCCGAAACCGCGCGCGAAATGGCCGGGGCGGCGACAGCCGCGGCCGCGCAGGTCGCGGCAGACGCGCGTTCCGCCATGCAGCAGGTCGATGAGAGCGCGCCGGGTGCGCCCCAGGCGCGGGCTGCAATCGATGCTGCTGAAGCGGCAGCCAACACGATCGCACGGCAGGCCGAAGCAACTGCGGCGCTGTTCGCGAGCGGCGCGGCGGTCCTGGGGGCGACCAGCGCCGCGGATGCGCTCGGCGACACCTCTGGCGAAGGCGAAGATGCCGAGGATGAAGACGCCGATATGGCGGCGTCGGTGATTGCCGAGATGTCGCCGCCAGATACGTCCGATGAGAGTGACGACGACGTCGGCGCGAGCGCGCTGGACGACGAGAGCCAGACGGCCGAGGCGATGCTGTCCGAGCCAGTCTTCGATGAGGATGAAGACGCCGGGGAGAACGACCCGATGGCTCTGTCCGAGACGATTGCGGATGCGGAGGAGGAAACGGCTGACGAAATCGCGGAAACGGCCGAGACGGTCGCGCTTGATCCGGCGCCTGAGCCGCATCCCCAACCAGACGAGGGATCATCTGGCCAGGACGAGGCGTCCGGCCCTTCGGAAGACCAGACGCGATAGGTTGCGCCGCCGCCCGCTTGCGCGCAGCAAAAAATGGCCGTGTTTAGGTCTCTACGTGCATTCGTCCCAATAAAGGACTCACTGGACTGAAACCGCGCGAACCGTGAAACGAGGAGATCAGATCATGCAGGAAATGCCGAAAGTGGGCGAGATGCCCGAGCCGATCCGGCAAGTGGTGAAATCGAGCATCGAGCAGACACGCAAGGCGTTCGAAACGTTTATCGCGGCGAGCCAGCAGGCCATGGCCAATATGGATACGAGTGCTGCCCCGGCTTCGCACAGCATGAAGATGCTGAACCAGAAGATCGCTGAGTTCACCAAGACGAATGCCGAGGCGAATTTCGATCTTGCGATGAAGCTCGCTGACGCCAAAGACATGAAGGATGTCATTGAGTTGCAGAACCAGCATGTCCGACATCAGATGGACAGCTTCGCGCAGCAGCTTGAAGAATTGCGCCGCCTGACGACCGAGGTCGTGACCGAAGCCGCGTCGAAAGCCACGACGCAGATGACCACTGGCGGCTCAAGCTACTAGACCACTTTCAGCAAAAGCCTGTCCCCGGACTTGATCCGGGATGGGCAACGGGTTGTGCGTGCTTAGCCAAAGGCGGGCGCGACGCCATCAAAGTACGGCAAAACAAGGACTTAGAGCCTGTTCAGCGGCTTAGTTTTCTTTGAACAGGCTCTAGAGCCGCGCAGTCAACGCCCTTACGACGGGCCGGGGCCGCGCCATTCCGGCGACCGGTCTTGATGGCGCAGCGTATCCGATGAACGCGCGGGCTGAGTCCGGGCCCGCGCGTCGCCGCCGCGATACCGCCGCTCCGATTGCGACGGATAGGGCCGCTCGTCGTCCCAGCCTCCCTGATCTTGCTCAGGCGCGCCGAGCGCAGCCTCGTATACCAATTGCGCGCCGTAATAAACGCGATCGGCGACCGCACTGGCAACCAGCCCCGCATTGTCGCACAGCTCAGCGTTGCGCACGCAAAAACTCTGCACGTTCTGGACCGCATCCGACACGCCGCGATAGAGCTGCTGCTTTTCTTCAGCCGAAGACGGCAGGAACAGGGTGATGATGAACAGCACAATGGCAAGCCTGAATAACAACATGACCGACTTTCCCGTTGGCGATGCGATGGACCTTGTCTTCTGAGCGTGGAATACTGTCTATCAGTTGTTGCATAACGCCACGGAAACCAGAGCGTGCAAAATTTAGCTGTCTTTTCGTAAAACCCGAATAATCTCGGGATAGGGGATCGTCTTGCTACGTCTGCACATGGGCAAAGGCTGCAAAGGGAGCCAGAAGGGATGACGCCCTTTTCGGCGCGGCTGACGTTTTTCGGGTTTGTCTGTCTGGCCGGCGCAATCACCGCGAACGCCCTGTATTTTCAGGAGCCGCTCGAAAAGACCCGGGAAATCACCGGGTCGGTTCCGCAATCGGAGACGCCGGAGGCGCAAGCGCCTGCTCAGCCGGGCGGACCTGAGGATCGGGCCGGGGCCGCGCCCAAGGGCGACCTGCAACCTGTCCCCGGCGGCGCGCAAACGGCCGCACCAGAGGGGCGCGGGCCGAGGGTTATTGAGCGGCCCGCGCATACCGTTCCACTACCCCCCAGGGAGGTGATACGCGCGATCCAGCGCGAGCTGGCCTATCGCAACTACATCGTCAATCGCCGCGATGGCGAACTCGACACGTCGACGCGAATCGCAATCGTCACCTACCAGTATGACAACGGCCTGACCTTGACGGGCCGGCCATCCGAGCGTCTATTGGAGCAGATCCTCTTCGGTCCTTTTCAGGCAGCTCCCGAAACAGCCCGCGTCGCGCGCCTGGAGGCGGATCAGACGCTAATTGCGCGGGTTCAGCGCATCTTGTCGCAGCTCGGCTTCGGCAATTTGCCAGAAAGCGGGAGACTCGACGCAGACACGCGGCAGGCTTTGAGGGAGTTCTCGGCTTTTCGCGATTTGCCTGGGGAAGGCCGCCTTTCGCCGCGGTTGTTGCTGGAATTGGCCGACATGACCGATGAGCCGCTGGTGGGCGGCGGTGCCGCAGTTTCTGGTGACGTCAACTGAAGCGGATCAGCATTGTGGACGCCGCAGGGCACACACGTCTAAAGTCGTAGTCATGACATGCCATCATCTCCCTGCCACACTGGGGTCAACGCGGGATTGCTGTCGCCGATGAAGGACCATCATCTCATCGTTGTTGACGACCATCCTCTATTTCGGGACGCCCTCAAGCAGATTCTGCACGGTTCGGTTGGCGGGCTGAAAATCAGCGAGGCGGGATCTTTTGGCGAGCTCACGCAAACGATCGAAACGGGAACCGATCTTGATCTTGTCCTGCTCGATCTTGCCCTGCCGGGCGCGGACGGGCTATCGGCGCTGATCCAGTTGCGCGTGCGTTACCCGGAGCTGCCTGTGGTGGTTGTCTCTGCGAGCGAGGCGGCGCCGACCGTACGCCGTTGTCTCCAGCTTGGCGCGCTAGGCTTCATCCCCAAAAGCCTCCCGGCAGAGCGCATTCGCGAGGCGGTCGAGGCAGTGCTTGACGGGCGCGTCTGGACGCCGGCCGAGATCGACCTTGATGGCGCCGAGGCCGAGGAAGTCTCCGAATTGCTCTCGCGCATGGCAACGCTGACGCCGCAGCAGGTCCGGGTGCTGGCCATGCTGTCGGAGGGGCTATTGAACAAGCAGATCGCCTACAGGCTTGGGGTCTCCGAGGCGACCGTAAAGGCCCATGTCTCCGCGATCCTGCAGAAGCTGGGCGTCGACAGCCGCACCCAGGCGGTGATCGCCATGAACAAGATCGACTCACTGGACCCTCGCACGGCCGATACGGAAAGCTAACGGCTTGGCAGGTCTACACCCCGGAAAGGTCAGATTCGGATCTTTTCCATCCTATCCTGCGACCCGTGAAATCTCGTGATTTTTCCGGGAAATCGCGGCTAAACGCCGCGCCGTTCGAGAGCACTCACCCATGTGAATGCGATGAGACATCACCGCGCCAGTCAAGCATTTTTCCTGCTTGCTTTGCGCCCTCAAACCGCTAGGATCGCGGTTTGCGGGGGCGCGTGGCTTGGCTGCCACAATTCGTGCAGAATTCAGTCGTGTTTGTCCTTTCCGGAGTCATTCTAGAAAGCCTTGCTAGAAAGCCTTGGAGGCATAGGCCAGATGGCAACCATCGCACTGGTTGACGACGACAAGAACATTCTGACCTCGCTGCGAATGCTGCTCGAATCCGAGGGGTACAAGATCGACGCCTACACCGACGGCATGTCGGCGCTCGACGGCCTCAGCGACGCCCCGCCGGATCTCGCCATCGTCGACATCAAGATGCCCCGCATGGACGGCATGGAACTGCTGCGCCGCTTGCGCCAGAAATCAGACATGCCGGTAATTTTCCTGACGTCCAAGGACGAAGAGATCGACGAGCTCTTCGGCCTGCGCATGGGCGCGGACGACTTCATCCGCAAACCCTTTTCGCACAGGCTGCTGGTCGAGCGCGTCAAGACGGTGCTTCGCCGATCCGAACCGCGCGGCAGCGGCTCTGGCATCGTGGAAGGCAAATCCGTGCTGGAGCGCGGCAAGCTCAAGATGGACCCGGAGCGTCACACTTGCATGTGGGATGGCAAGCCGGTGACGCTAACCGTGACGGAATTCCTGATCCTCCAGGCCCTCGCACAGCGCCCCGGCGTGGTGAAAAGCCGAGACGCGTTGATGGATGCTGCCTATGATGATCAGGTCTATGTCGATGACCGGACGATCGACAGCCACATCAAGCGGCTGCGCAAGAAATTCAAGATGGTCGATGGCGAGTTCGACGTGATCGAGACGCTTTACGGGGTAGGCTACCGCTTCAAGGAAGCCTGACCGGCTCCCAGCGTCGAACCGCTGAGGCCTCAACGCGGCGCGAACCTCGCGCAACAACAATGACGGGTGGGACAGCATGGCCGTTGACATAAGCAAAGGCTGGCATGGCGGCACCGCTTGGCGGTTGCCGGGGCTGAGTTGGCGCGCGATCGCCCGGCAGATCGACCGGGTGGGCCTCAAGCTGAGCTTTCATTCGATCGGGATGCGCATTCTCACGTTAAATTTCGTCGCGCTGCTCATCCTTGTCGGCGGTATCATCTGGTTAAATGATGTGCGCGAGGGTCTCGTTGCCGCGCGGATTAACAGCCTTGAGACCCAGGGCAAGATCATGGCGCAAGCCATCGCCCAGACCATCCCTGACGCCGCGACCGAAACGCAAGGCAACGGGGTCGACTTTACCGCTGCAAGCTTCGAGGGGCAGGAGGGCGATCTCTCCGGCATGGGCTTCAAGCTCGACCCCGAGCAGGTCGCACCATTCTTGCGCCGCATGGTCGAGCCCACCGATGCACGCGCCAGGGTGTACGATGCAGACGGCAACCTCCTGGTTGACAGCCAGAGCCTCTATGCGCGCGGGGAAATCATGCGCTACGGCCTGCCGCCGGTGCAAACCCAAGAGGCGGGACTGTTTGAGCAGTCCTGGGACTGGATCAAGTCGCAGTTCCGCAGCCAGCAATTCCCGCTTTACCGGGATTTAGGCGCTGAAAACGGCAAGGCCTATGACGAGGTGCAAATGGCGCTCAATGGCGTCTCGATGCCGATTGTGCGCGTGGACGAGCACGGCGAAACGGTCATAAGCGTCGGTGTGTCCATCCAGCGTCTGCAACAGGTCACGGGCGCGTTGATGCTGTCAACGCGCGGCGGCGATATCGACAAGGTGATCGCCGAGCAACGCGCCTCCATCATGTACATGGCGGGCTTCGTCAGCTTGGTGACGCTGGTTCTGTCGCTGGTTCTCGCTGCGACGATCGCAGGGCCGACCCACCGGCTCGCCAAGGCGGCGGAGCATGTGCGCCGTGACGTGAAGACCAAGCGCAAGATTCCCGATTACTCGCATCGGCGCGACGAAATCGGCCATCTGTCCCGCGCGCTCAACGATATGACAGCCGCCATCTATCGGCGGATGGAGGCAATCGAGACATTCGCTGCTGACGTGGCGCATGAGCTCAAGAATCCGCTCTCCTCGATGCGTAGCGCTGCCGAGCTTCTGCCGCGGGCGAAAACAGAAGAACAGCGCAATGAGTTGGTCCGCGTCATCGGCGACGACGTGCGGCGGCTGGATCGCCTCATCACAGAAATCTCCGACGCCTCGCGCCTTGACGCGGAACTTGCCCGTGAGCGGGCCAAGCCGCTCAATGTGGCGAATCTGCTGATCGGTGTGTCCAACGTGAACAACGGCTTCCACCGCGACGACTACCCGCCGATCGAGCTGAAGATCGACGGCGTCACGAACGACCAGGCCGCGGCAAGGTCGCGAGCCTTCATCGTCAACGGCCACGAGACCCAGCTTACGCGGGTTCTGACCAACCTTCTGGATAACGCAGCATCTTTCTCTCCGGAAGACGCGAAGATCATGCTGTCAATGCGCCGCGTGCCGAAGACACGTGAGATCGAGATTCTGGTCGAGGATGAAGGGCCGGGCATCAACAATCAGGACCTGGAGAAGATCTTCAACCGCTTCTATACCGACCGGCCGGAATCGCACGGCTCGGGCAAGAACTCCGGTTTGGGCCTGCATCTGGCGCGGCAGATTGTCGAGGCGCATGGCGGGCGCATCTGGGCAGAAAACCGCAGCCTCCCGCGATCGCAGGTCGGGGCGGCGCGCGCGCCGCAGCGCGGGGCGCGCTTCGTGATCCGCCTGCCGGCCGCGTGATGCCATGTCTACCGCGACCGCAGACGGCGGCGGCGCGGTGCGAATGCATGCCACTTGCGTGGCGATTGGCGGCAAGGGCGTGCTCCTGCGCGGGTCGCCAAGCGCTGGCAAATCCGATCTGGCGTTCCGCGTGATTGGCGGACCGGCGCCCGAGGGCCAGCGCCGGGCCTATCTGGTCGCGGATGATCAGGTGGAGCTGTCCCGCGCCGATGACCGGCTGGTGGCGCGTCCTCCCCAGCCGATTGCAGGGTTATTGGAAATTCGCGGGGTTGGCATCCTCCGCGTTCCCTGCGTGACGGACGCGGAGGTTGCCCTGATCGTCGATCTGGTATCGCCGGACGCGGTTCTTCGCCTGCCGCCCGCGCCGCTGCCGACCGAGGACATTCTCGGCCTGCAGGTGCCAAGAGCGAAGCTCGCGCCGTTCGAAGCGTCAGCGCCCCTTAAGCTTCGCGCCCTGCTCGGCGCATGGGGTCCGAGCGCCGTGTGATCAGGCCGCCTGCTTCGCCTGCCCAGCCAGATTCGCCAGTTCCCGCGCCACCCATCGCGCGCCCTTCAGCCGGTCCTCAATGCTGTCCCAGTCGGCCTTGTAGACCAGCTTATGGTCGGCCTGCAGTTTTGTGCGCGCGGAATTGGCGTTGATGAAGCTCACCAGCCCGGCCGGATCCGCAAAGCTGTTGCCGCGGAAGCCGACGACCGCGCCCTTCGGCCCGGCCTCCAGCGTGGCGATGCCCGCCGCGCGGCACAGCCCCTTGAGCTTGACGACTTCCAACAACTGGTTGACCTCATCTGGCAGCGGCCCGAAGCGGTCCGCCAACTCGGCGGCGAAGCTGTCGATCTCGGTCTGCTCGGTCAGGTTGGCCAACCGTCGATACAGGCCAAGGCGCACCTGCAGGTCCGGGACATAGTGCTCCGGGATCAGCACGGCCATGCCAAGCGAGATTTGCGGCGACCACTGCTCCCCGGTCTCCGCCGTCGCCTCGCCGTCGCGCAGCTTGGCCACCGCCTCTTCCAGCATCGACTGGTAAAGCTCGAAGCCAACATCGCGGATATGGCCGGACTGCTCGTCGCCAAGCAGGTTGCCCGCGCCGCGAATGTCGAGATCGTGGCTCGCCAGCGTGAAACCCGCGCCCAGCGTGTCGAGCGAATGCAGCACTTTAAGGCGCTTCTCCGCCGTTGGGGTAAGCTTGCCGTTCGCCGGGATCGTCAGCATGGCGTAGGCGCGTGTCTTCGACCGCCCAACGCGCCCGCGAAGCTGATAGAGCTGCGACAGTCCGAACATGTCCGCACGATGGACGATCAGCGTGTTCGCGCTCGGCACGTCCAGCCCCGACTCCACGATGGTCGTAGACAGCAGCACGTCGATCTGCCGGTCGTAAAACGCGCTCATCACGTCTTCGAGTTGCGTCGGGCTCATCTGGCCATGCGCGATCTGGAACTTCAGCTCCGGGACATGCTCCCGCAGGAAGCCTGCGACCTCCTCCAGGTCGGAGATACGCGGACAGACATAGAAGCTCTGGCCGCCGCGATACCGTTCACGCAGGAGCGCCTCGCGCAGCACCAGCGGATCGAAAGGCGTCACGAAGGTGCGCACGGCCAGACGGTCCACCGGCGGTGTGGCGATGATCGACATCTCGCGCACGCCCGTCAGCGCAAGCTGCATCGTGCGCGGGATCGGCGTGGCGGTCAGCGTCAGCACGTGAACGTCGGATTTCAGTTCCTTGAGGCGTTCTTTGTGGCGCACACCGAAATGCTGCTCCTCGTCGATGATGAGCAGGCCGAGATCGTTGAAGCCGATCGATTTCGCGAGCAACGCGTGCGTGCCGATCACGATGTCGATCTGCCCGGATTTCAGATCGGCGCGGACTTGGGCCATCTCCTTGGCGCTCACCATGCGAGAGGCCTGGGCAACCCGCACCGGCAACCCGGCGAAGCGCCCGGCGAAAGTCTTGTAGTGCTGGCGCGCCAGCAGCGTGGTCGGCACGACGACCGCAACCTGTTTGCCGCTCATCACGGCGGTCAGCGCGGCGCGCAGCGCCACTTCCGTCTTGCCGAAGCCGACATCGCCGCAGATCAGCCGGTCCATCGGCGTGCCCTTGGAGAGGTCTTCGAGCACTGCGTCGATGCTGCTCTGCTGGTCCTCGGTCTCATCAAAGCCGAAGCGCGCGCAGAACTCCTCGTAAAGCCCGTCGGGCGGCGCCATCACCGGGGCGCTGCGCGTCGCGCGCTCCGCCGCGATCTGAATGAGCTGCCCGGCCATCTCCAGCACGCGCTTCTTCAACCGCGCCTTGCGCGCCTGCCATGCGCCGCTGCCCAGCCGGTCGAGGGCCACGGTCGCTTCGTCCGAGCCATAGCGGCTCAGAAGCTCAATGTTCTCGACGGGCAGAAACAGCTTGTCGCCGCCGTGATACTCCAACTCCAGGCAGTCATGCGGCGCGCCGGCGGCGTCGATGGTCTTCAGGCCAATGAACCGCCCGATGCCATGATCCGCGTGCACGACCAGGTCGCCCGGCGTAAGGCTGGCGGCTTCGCTGATGACCTCTGAGTGCTTGCGCGCCTTGCGACGGCGGATGAGGCGGTCGCCGAGAATGTCCTGTTCCGCGATCACCGCGAGACCGGGCATCTCGAAGCCGCCCTCCAGCCCCAGCACGGCAAGCGCAGCATATTTCGGCGGCAGCGCCTGGGCCTCCGGGTAGCTATCGGCGGGTGCGCGCAGCTCCAGCCCATGCGTGCTCAGCAACTCGCCCAGCCGCTCGCGCGACCCGCGTGTCCAGCCCGCGACGATCACGCGCTTGTCCGCCTTCTGCAGGCTGCGGATATGCGCGGCGACTTCATCGAACAGCCCTTCGGCATTGCGCGCGCGCTCCGGCGCGAAGTTGCGCCCGCCCTTGCCTTCCAGGTCGACGACCGGCATGCCGCCATCGGTTTCCGGCGCGCTGTAGGGCGCGATGATGCGCGTGGCGCGTTCGCCCAGTTCGCTGTCCCATTGCTGCTGATCGAGAAACAGCAGTTTGGGCGGCACCGGCTGATAGCGGGCGGCGCCGAATGCCTTTTGCTCCAGCGCGCTCAGGCGGGCGTCGTGATGGTCCGCGATCTGCTCCAGCCGCTGGTTCACGGCATCTTCGGTAAGGTGGTCGAGGCTCGCCATTGCGCCGGGCAGGTAGTCGAAGACCGTCTCCAGCTTGTCGTAGAACAACGGCAGCCAGTGCTCGATGCCCGGATAACGCTGCCCGGCCGAGACGGCCTCGTAGAGCGGGTCATCGCCAGTAACCGCGCCAAACAGCTCGACATAACGCTTGCGGAAGCGCCGCGAGACATGCTCGCTCGCCGGCACCTCGCTCATCGGCAGCAGCACAAGCTGCTTGCGGTTGCCTTCGGTGCGCTGGGTCGCGGGGTCGAAATTGCGGATGGTCTCGATCGTGTCGCCGAAGAAGTCGAGCCGCGCGGGCCGCGCATGACCGGGCGCGAACAGGTCGATGATGCCGCCGCGCACGGCGTATTCGCCCGGCTCCATGACCGTGCCGGTGCGCACGAAGCCATGCGCTTCCAGCCGCTTGATGAGCGCGCCCCGATCTGCCCGCCCGCCGGCCACAAGCTTCACAGCGCCGCGGCGCATGTGCTCGCGCGGGGGCACGCGCTGGAGCGCCGCGTTCACGGTCGTCAGCACCACGGTCGGGCCGCCCTTGCCGCCGCCCTTCATCGTGGCGAGGCGCACCAGCGTCGTGATCCGCCTGGCGATGATTTCCGGGTCCGGCGAGACGCGGTCATACGGCACGCAGTCCCAGGCCGGCAGCGTAAGGACGCGCAGATCGGGATCGAAAAACTGGATGGCCGACGCAAGCGCCGCCATGCGCCGGTCGTCGCGCGCGACATGCAAGAGCGCGGCGGGCGCATCCTGCGGCCGATGCCCGCGCGCCATGTGCGCCAGCGCCAGCGCGTCCACGCCGTCCGGGGCGCCGCCGATCAGCAGCGGGCCAGGCTCGCTGACGAGACGGTCCCAGCGTTCCGCAAGTCTATCGGAAGGTTTTGTCTTTACGCCTGTCGCCATTTAACGTTGTGTCAGAAGCGGTGAAACGCACGGATGCGGTGGATCAGGTCGGCGAAGATTTCCGGCGGCTCATCACCCCGGATCCAGCTGTCGATCTGCGGGTCGGGCAGCGCCAGCATCTGCTCGAACAGGACCATTTCGCCGGCTGTCATCTCGCCGAGGGCAGCATCCGCGAATCCGCCCAGCAGGATGTCCATCTCCTTCGTGCCGCGATGGTTGGCGCGGTAATGCACGCGGCGACGGTGGGCCTGTGGATCAATCTCCTGCGGCATCATTTGCGCCTTTCAGGCTGTGGATGCGGCGTGTCGGGTGCTGGGCAGGGTGTCTCGTTCGCCCTACGTTCTGAAGGCAAATGCAACAACTGAAGCAGCCAAAAGGTGCCCGCGTGAAGATGCGCCCTGCGTCTCTCAATCCTCTGTTCGCCAGCCTGCGCGATCTGAACGGCGTGGGCGAACGGCTGGAGGAGGCGCTTGGCCGGCTGACCGGCGCCGCTCCGGATCAGCCCGCGCGGGTAATCAACCTGCTCTGGCATTTTCCAACTGGTGTCATTGACCGGCGCGAACGCCCTGCCATCGCCGATATTGTGCCCGGCAACCTCGTGACTTTGGATGTGGTTGTCAAGGCGCATAGGGCCCCGCCGCCGAGCGCCGCGCGCGCGCCGTACAAGGTGGTTTGCGAGGATGACACAGGCCGGATCGAGCTGGTGTTTTTCCATGCCGACCGGCGCTACTTGCAGCGCTTGCTGCCGGTTGGCGAGCGGCGGATCGTTTCGGGGCGCGCGCAGGCTTACGGCAAGCATCTGCAGATTACTCATCCCGACCACATCGCGCCAGAGGGTGATCCGGAAGCGATCCCGCTGCTGGAGCCAGTCTATCCGCTGAGCCAGGGCGTGAGCCAGCGCGCAGTGCGTAGCGCGGTACGCCAGGCGGTGGCGCGGGTGCCGGACCTGCCGGAGTGGCTTGACCGCGATTTCGTAGCCGCGCAGGACTGGCCGGGCTTCCGCAGGGCGCTGGAAATCCTTCATCTGCCGCGAGATGACGTGGACATCGGCGCTGCCAGGAAGGCGCGCAAGCGGCTGGCCTGTGACGAACTGCTGTCGAGCCAGCTTGCGCTTGCGCTGATGCGCCGGCGCTTCCGGCGGCTGAGTGGGCGGGCGATCAGGGGAACCGGCGCGCGCGCTGCGCAAATTCGCGCGGGCCTGCCATTCAATCTCACGGGCGCACAGGAGCGGGCGATCGCCGAGATCCTTGCTGACATGGCCGCGCCGCATCGGATGCTGCGCCTGCTTCAGGGTGATGTGGGCAGCGGCAAGACGCTTGTGGCGATGATGGCAATGGCGGCGGCGGTGGAAGCCGGCACACAGGCCGCGCTGATGGCCCCGACCGAGGTGCTCGCGCGCCAGCATTACAAGACAATCGCGGAGACGGGCGCGGCGGCGGGCCTTCGCGTGGCACTGCTGACAGGGCGGGAGAGCGGCGCGGCGCGCAAGACGGTACTGACTGCGATCAAGGACGGACACGCCGATATCATCGTTGGCACGCACGCGCTGTTTCAGGCCGATGTGGAATTTCGCGATCTCGCGCTGGCGGTGATCGACGAGCAGCACCGCTTCGGCGTCTACCAGCGGCTCGCGCTGCAGGCCAAGGGCAATGGCGGCGTCGATATCCTCGTGGCGACCGCCACGCCGATCCCACGCACGCTGATGATGACGCATTACGGCGACATGGACGTGTCGGTGCTGGACGAAAAACCGCCGGGCCGCAAGCCCGTGGCCACGCGCGCTCTGCCCGTCGAGCGCATTCACGAGGTGATTGATGCGATCCGGCGAACGCTGGCCAGCGGCGCGCAGGTGTTCTGGGTGTGCCCGCTTGTGGAGAGTTCGGACCTCGCGCCCGCTACGGCGGCGGAGGAGCGTGCGGCCCACTTGCGCCAGTATTTCGGCGATCGCGTCGGGCTGGTGCACGGCCGGATGAAAGGCGCGGACCGCGATGCGGTGATGGCCGCCTTTGCCGCGGGCGACCTCGGCATCCTCGTCTCGACCACCGTGATCGAGGTGGGGGTGGACGTGCCCAACGCCTCCGTGATGGTGATCGAACACGCCGAACGCTTCGGCCTCGCGCAGCTTCACCAGCTTCGCGGGCGCGTTGGGCGCGGCTCGGCGCAGGCGACCTGTCTGCTGCTGTATCAGGGCCCGCTCAGCGATACGGCGGAAGCGCGGCTCAAGGCGCTGCGTGAGACCGAGGACGGCTTCAAGATTGCGGAGGAAGACTTGCGGCTACGTGGCGGCGGCGAGATCCTCGGCACGAAGCAATCTGGCGACCCGGGCTTCCGCATCGCGCGTTTGCCGGACGACAGTGAGGTGCTGGCGGTCGCGCGGGATCAGGCGAAGTTGCTGCTCGAACGTGACCCGAAGCTGGAAGGGCCGCAGGGTGTTGCGGTCCGGGCGTGCCTTTACATGTTTGAGCGCGACGCGGCGGTGCAAACGGTGCGCGCGGGATAAAAAGAGGGGTGAGCCGGAGCGCCGGCCCACCCTCAGGAACAGGGAGGAGCATTATATGCCTGAGCTTAGTTCTGGTTCTGCTGCTCCCAGAACGCGCGGCTGCCGAATTCCGGCTCCGGCGAAGCCGACGCGGCAGACACCGCACCCAGGATGGCCAGAGCAGACAGAATGGTGACGAAGGTCTTCATTGTTTTTCTCCTTGCTTTGAAGATTTGGTTTTCGTGTTTCAGGCGTTGGTTTTAGCTGCGTTCCGAGAACTGCGCCCAGAACGCGCGGCTGCCGAACTCGGGGTCAGATGGAGCGGCCGAAGCAGCAGATACAGCGCCAACAATCGTCAGAGCAGACAGAATCATAACGATGGTCTTCATGGTCATTCTCCTTTGACAAGAGTGTTTTAGTTTCGGTTTTGTTTGCGCCGATTCCTTTCGTCCTCGGCATGATTGGAATATATACCAATATATCCGAGAAAGGAATGGGGTTACACCGTCTCGTTACTACAGATGAATAGCGCGTGAACGGCTGTGAATACATGAATTAAGCCGGAAGCGAAAATGGCGGTTTTCAGCCAAACACGGCCCACGAAAACGCCATTCACGGTGAGCAGAACGGACTTTAGGATGGAGCAGGTCACGGCAATCTCCGCTTTGTCGGTACGACTCGCCGCTTTGCGCGATCGGCGCGCATCCGAACCTGGCCCGGAGCATTCATGACGCCGCAGCCGCCTTTCTTCCTGCTCAAGGCCATCGACGCCTTCCAGACACTGGCGCCCGACGATCTCCGCGCGCTCTACGCGGCGGCGTATGTGGCTTCGCTGGCCACCGGGGAGAAGCTGGCGGATGCGGGCGCGCCAGTGGACTCGTTGAATGTTGTCATGTCCGGGCGGCTGATCGCCACGGCGGACGAAGCCTGGCAGCCCGAAGAGCAGGCGGCAAAGGCGGTGTTTGGCCCCGGCATGGCGGTGGATGCCTCCGCCTTTTTCGGCTTCGGCAAACATTCATGGCAGGTGACGGCGGCGCGGCCGAGCACGGTGCTGCGTCTGTCGCGCGCGGACTTCCGGGAGGTGATGGCCGGAATGCCGCATCTTTGGGAGACGCTGCTCTGCGGCCTGGTGAAAGGCGGCGCGCGGGTCTCGCCGGCTGCGCCGAAGCCAGCGGCGCGGACGATCGCGGTCTGCCCCGGCGCAAGCGGCGCGGTGCCGCCTGATTTCTTGCGCGCGCTCGCAGAAGCCCTGGAAGCGCTCGGAACGTGTCAGATTTTGTCGGCGGCGGGCCTTGGACAAAACCAGCCGGGCGGGATCGCGCTGGATGACCCGGAAGTCGCGCAGGAGCTGGAGGAAAGCGAACGGCGCAATCGCGTCGTGCTTTATGTGGCGGATGGCACGCTGACGCCCTGGACGCGGCGCTGCATCGACCGCGCGGATGAGGTGCTGATCGTAGGCGTCGATGATGGCGACCCGGCAGGCCCGCGTATCCCGACGACCGATGTGGAGCGCTGCGGGCTGGGCATGGCCGGCGGGCGCACCTCGCGGCTCGCGATCGTAACGGGTCGGCTTTCCGGGCGGCTGCAGGGCGGGGCGGAGCGCTGGCTGGCTGGGCGGCCGGTTGACGCGCACCACTTCGTTGTACTGGGCAACAAGGCATCGTTCGCGCGGCTCGCCCGCTTCATGGTTGGTCAGGCGAATGCGGTGACGCTCTCGGGCAGCGGACTGAGCGGGGCGGCGCATCTCGGTGTGATCACGGCGCTGCACGATTTTGGCGTGCCCATCGACGCGATCGGCGGGACCGGCGCGGGGGCCGCGGTGGGCGCCCTGCTCGCCTGCGGACTGGAGCCGGAGGACATCAGCAGGCTCGCCAGAACGGTCTTCGCGCAGGGCGACGTGCTAAGCGGCGCGCGGTGGCAGACCGCAGTCTTCGGCGGGCGGCTTGGCCTTTACGGCCACGCCCGCTATGACCGGCTGATCGATCGCCACATCCCGCACGGCACGGCGGCCGACCTGCGGCTGCCATTCCACGGCTTCGCGGCGAATATCTCCCGCGCCCGGCTCT